>NZ_RZQG01000962.1:0-2154 GCF_003998635.1 Mesorhizobium sp. M7D.F.Ca.US.004.03.1.1 | reverse complement strand
GTCGAGACGCTGGCCCGCGCGGCTGTCGCTGTCGGCGTTGCCGGCGTGTTCATCGAGACCCACCAGGATCCGGATAATTCGACCTCTTCCGACGGCCCGAACATGCTGCCGTTGAAGGACATGCCGGCCCTGCTCGAGCGGCTGATGGCATTCGATCGCATCGCCAAGGGCCTCTGAAACGTCCGAGGATACTTCCGGCATCGCATCAATTGTTCTGGCCCGACCGCCTCATGTCGATCGCGAACACCGCATAATAGTCGACGCCCGGCATCGGCGCCGTGACCGTCAGGATCCAGCGGACATTACCGTGCTGGCGCTCGTAGACCGGCGGTCCGTTGGATGGCAGCGCGTCCGCCGGGATTGCGAACGCAAAGGGGATGCCCGCGCTCGACTGCACCGAACCACGCGGGACGACGAGCTTTTCCTGGTATTTGAGTTCTTCCTTGTAGGTCGATTTGTCCTCCGCGATGGTGTTCACAATTGGTCCGCCGACGCGGTAGGTGCGAATGCAACGAAGTAGGACGGTGTAGTCGCCGCTGGGGCTGAGGTCGCGGCTGGAGCGAACCAGGCCCTCGAAGTGTCCGCCGGGTCTTGCCGGGCCGGCCTGCAGTGTCGTCGCACCGAATTTGCGCACGCGCAGCGTGTCGCGGATCGCCTTTGGCAACGCGTAGAGCCCGATCACCCCGAACACGACCGGTACGAAGACGAGCGGATTGAATTCGCGGTCGGTCACATCGAAGTTGAGCGGCAGCTCGAAATACCAGGGGATCAGGATGGCGATCAGCACCATGGCGCCGGCAAAGAAGTAGCCGCTGGACGCGTTGGCGGCATTGGCGTCGACCACCGGCGGCTGCGCCGCTGCTGGCTGCTGACTGCGCCTTCGGGCCATTGCCGCCTCCCCAAACGACTGGACGCCCCTTCAATGCCACGCCGGGCGGCGGCATGACAATGGTCCCAGGGGCGCCAGCGCTTGTGATCGGCATAAGCCGGCTGTACGCTTGCCCGGCAAATGAGCGTTTTGGCAGGAGGAAGCCATGTCTGTTGCCCGCGTCACCGAAATCACATCATCGTCGAAGAAGAGCTTTCAGGACGCCATCGAAAAGGGAATTGCGCGCGCTTCGAAAACCCTGAAGAACGTCGAAGGCGCCTGGATCCAGGATCAGAAGATCGTTGTCGAAGACGGCAAGATTGCTGCCTATCGCGTCAACATGAAGGTCACCTTCATCCTCGCGGAGTGAACCGATCGTCGCCGAAAAAAGTCGGGAACTTTCGCCCGCGCCCCTCATTGTCAAAGCATAGATCAACGACAATGAGGAGCACATCATGACAACCCAGACGGGCCACACCCAAGCCATTGCCGCTTCGCGAGTCATCGGCACTTCGGTCTACAACACCGAAGGTAAGAGCATCGGCAGCATCCAGGACGTCATGCTCGACAAGACGTCGAACGGCATCATGTTCGCGGTGATTGGTTTCGGAGGCTTCCTCGGCATCGGCGAAAAATATCATGCCATTCCGTGGGCCAGCCTCGACTATGACGAGGACAAGGGCGGCTATGTCGTGCCGTTCTCCAAGGAGCAGTTGAAGGCGGCGCCTGCCTATTCGATCAACGAACTGACCGACGCGGATGGCGAGACCGCTCGCGACGCCTCCTACGACTACTACAAGGTCACGCCTTACTGGCACTGACGGCTCAAAACCAAAATGGCCCCGTCGAGACGGGGCCATTTTGGTTTGATGTGGCAGCTATTCGCTGATGTGCACGGGGGCCATCGCCTTGGGTGGCGACTGCTGATTGTCGCACGACGTCAGGAACGCAGCCGCGATCAGGAACAAACTCACGATACCGCTCAACTGGGACATGGCGAAACCTCCTGTTTCGCCCCGCGCACCCACATCATAGCCGCAAGCCGGTCCGCCGTACATGACTTATGATGACAGCGATTTGCGCTTCGTGAATCGTTCGGGGCTGACGCCACGGCAATAATTGCGAGCCGGCCGATTGCCTTTTGCAGCACTTTGGCTAAGACGTGCGCGACATCAGTCAGATCAATCGAGGACATCGCAATGACCGCCATCATCGACATTGTCGGGCGTGAAATCCTGGACAGCCGTGGAAATCCGACCGTCGAGGTCGATGTCATTCTCGAAGAC
>NZ_RZQG01000961.1:0-2105 GCF_003998635.1 Mesorhizobium sp. M7D.F.Ca.US.004.03.1.1 | reverse complement strand
TTCCACGAGGCGCTGAACATGGCCGCGATCTGGAAGCTGCCGGTGATCTTCGTGTGCGAGAACAACGGCTACGGCATGTCGACATCGACGGCCCGCTCGACCGCCGTCAAGAACATCGCCGAACGCGCCGCCGCCTATTCGATGCCGGGCGTCATCGTCAACGGCAACATCTTCTCCGAGGTCGCCGAGGCGTCGCATCAGGCCGTCGCCCGAGCCCGCGCGGGTGAGGGGCCGACGCTGATCGAGTCCAAGACCTATCGCCATCGCGGCCATTCCAAGAGCGACCGCAATCGCTATCGCACCAAGGAGGAGATCGAGGACTGGATGTCGAACCGCGACCCGATCACCCTGTTTGAAAGCGAGCTCAGGGAATTCGGGTTCATCGACAACAAGGGCATCGAGGCCATTCGCGACGCCGTGGCGCAAGAGATCGCCGACGGCATCGAGTTCGCCAAGGCGAGCCCGTCGCCTGACGTTCGCGACACCGGCAATTATGTCTATACGGAGCAGGCGTGATGGACGCGATGGTGCGTGAACTGAGCTACGCCCAGGCGATCCAGGAGGCCATGTCGATCGCCATGGACATGGACGAACGCGTCTTCCTGATGGGTGAGGATATCGGCGTCTATGGCGGCGCCTTCCAGGTGACCGGCGATCTGGTCGAGCGTTTCGGTACCGAGCGGGTGATCGACACGCCGATTTCGGAACTGGGCGGGGCGGGCGTCGCCGTCGGTGCCGCGCTCACCGGCATGCGGCCGATCTTCGAATTCCAGTTTTCCGATTTCGCAACGCTGGCCATGGAGCAGATCGTCAACCAGGCGGCCAAGATGCGCTTCATGCTGGGCGGCGAGGTTTCGGTTCCGGTGGTGATGCGCTTTCCCGCCGGTTCCGGCACCGGTGCGGCGGCCCAGCACAGCCAGAGCCTGGAGGCCTGGCTCGGCCACGTGCCGGGTCTGAAAGTCATCCAGCCGGCGACGCCCTATGATGCCAAGGGCATGCTTTTGGCGGCGGTCGCCGATCCCGATCCGGTGATGATCTTCGAGCACAAGCTGCTCTACAAGATGAAGGGCCCGGTGCCCGAAGGCTATTACACCGTGCCGATCGGCAAGGCAGATATCCGCCGCAAGGGCCGCGACCTGACCATCGTCGCCACCTCGATCATGGTGCAGAAGGCGCTCGACGCCGCAGCCGTGCTGGAGAGCGAAGGCATCGATGTCGAAGTCGTCGATCTGCGAACGATCCGGCCGATGGACAAGCAGACGGTCATCGACAGCGTCAAGAAGACGTCGCGGCTGATGTGCGTCTACGAAGCGGTCAAGACGCTGGGCATCGGCGCCGAAGTCAGCGCCATGATCGCCGAGAGCGAAGCGTTCGACTATCTCGATGCGCCGATCGTGCGGCTGGGCGGCGCCGAAACGCCGATCCCCTACAATCCGGAACTCGAGAAAGCGACGGTGCCGCAAATTCCCGACATCATCACCGCCGCGCGCGACCTTGTGAAAGGGGTCCGCTAGCCCATGCCGACCGAAGTCATTCTTCCCAAGGTCGACATGGACATGGCGACCGGACAGATCTCACGCTGGTTTGCCGAGGAAGGCGCGCACGTCAAGAAGGGCGATGTGCTGTTCGAGATCGAAACCGACAAGGCGGCGATGGAGATCGACGCGCCGGCCAGCGGCGTCTTGCGCGACGTCACTGGCAAAGAGGGGGTAGACATTGCTGTCGGTGCTGCCGTGGCGTGGATTTATGCCGACGGTGAAAGCTATGCGCCAATCTCCCCCCTCGAGGGGGAGATGTCGGCGAAGTCGACAGAGGGGGTCGCTTCAGAAGGCACTGCCTTTGCGCCGAGTCCGGTCGAACCGACCCCACCCGACCGGCCCTTGGCCGGCCACCCTCCCCTCAAGGGGGAGGGGGAAACCCGCGCGACACCTTTGGCGCGGCGCCTTGCCCGTGAGGCGGGCATCGTTCTTTCCAACATATCAGGCACAGGCCCATACGGCCGCGTGGTCAAGGCGGACATCGACGCCGCACTTTCCTCCCCCCTTGAGGGGGAGGTGTCCGCGAAGCGGACGGAGGGGGTCGCCTCAGAAGGCACCACCTTCGCG
>NZ_RZQG01000960.1:0-2164 GCF_003998635.1 Mesorhizobium sp. M7D.F.Ca.US.004.03.1.1 | reverse complement strand
GACGGTCGATGTCGATGTCGACGGCGACGGCAAGGCCGATGCGCGGGTGCAGATCGGACCGGCGGTGCGCGGTACCGCGCTGCGCGACAGCCTGGACTTCATCCAATTCAACGATTTCACCAACCAGATCGACTTCGCCCAGTTCGGCAAGGCGTTCAACAGCTACGCCGACAAGACGGTGCTGTCCAAGCTGCCGCGCGAGGCGCTGGAGGGCCGCAGCGCCAAGGTGCTGGGCGCCTATACGCTGGGCAGCGGCCAGGACCTGCCGCTGGTGACGCCAGCGGAGGCAGAGATCGGGCCGAAGCCATGAGCGCCGCAGAGCGCGACATCATCCTGAAGCTGGAGGACGTCTCCAAGGTCTATTCCGGCACCGTTGCGGTCAAGCGCGCCAATTTCGAGGTGCGCAAGGGCGCGGTTAACGTGCTGGTCGGCGAAAACGGCGCCGGCAAATCGACGCTGATGAAGATCATCGCCGGTGTCGAACGACCGACAGCCGGCCGCATTCTGCTGGAGGGCGAAGAGGTTTCCTTTTCGTCGTCCGGCGATGCGGTGAACCGCGGCATCGGCATGGTGTTCCAGGAGTTGAACCTGTTCGGCAATATGAGCGTCGCCGAGAACATCTTCGCCACCCGGGAGATCACCAACCGCTTCGGCAAGATCGACCGCGAGGAACAGGAAAACCGCGCGGCTGAATTTCTGGAACGCCTGCAGGCCGGCATACGGCCCGACATGCTGGTCGAGGATCTGCGCATCGGCCAGCAGCAGCTGGTCGAGATCGCCAAGGCGGTTTCGCTCGACGCGCGCATCCTGATCATGGACGAGCCGACCTCGGCGCTGAGCGCGGCGGAAGTCGAGATCCTGTTCAAGGTGATCGCCGACCTCAAGGCGCGCGGCGTGGCCATTGTCTACATCTCGCACCGGCTGGAAGAGCTGATCCGCATCGGCGACTACATTACCGTGCTGCGCGACGGCCGCATCACCGGCCAGGAAGAGATGAAAAACGTCGACACGCAGTGGATCGTTCGCCAGATGATCGGCTCCGATGCCAAGGATTTCGCCAAGGCCGACGGCCATCTTCCGGGCGAAGAGATCTTCCGTGCCGAGGACATCTGTCTGCCGCGCGCTACCGGCGGGCTTGCCGTCGACCACGTCTCGCTGTCGCTGCGTGCCGGCGAGATCCTCGGCATATACGGCCTGATGGGCGCCGGGCGCAGCGAATTGTTCGACTGCATCATGGGCCGCCACGGCCATTCCACGGGCGAGATCTTCATTGGTGGCAAACAGGTCAAGGAGCGCGACACGACGCGGCGCATCCGGCGCGGGCTGGCGCTGATCCCCGAAGACCGCCAGCGCGAAGGGCTGGTGTCGATCCTCTCGGTCGCCAGCAACCTGACGCTGGCCAGCCTGTCGCGATTTGCCCGCCTGTTCCATATCCGTGGCGCCGACGAGAGGCAGGCGGTGACAACCATGGTGCGGGAACTGGCGATCAAGGTCGCCGACCCGGCGCAGGAAGTGTCTTCGCTGTCGGGCGGCAACCAGCAGAAGGTGGTGATCGGCAAGGCGCTGCTCACCGAACCCAAGGTGCTGTTGATGGACGAGCCCAGCCGAGGCATCGATGTCGGCGCCAAGGCCGATGTCTTCCGCACCATGCGTAAATTGTCCCGCGACGGATTGGGGATTTTGTTCGCCACCTCGGATCTCGATGAGGTGATGGCGCTGTCCGACCGCATCGCGGTGATGAGCAACGGAAAACTGACCGGCATGTTCGACCGCGCCGAGGCGACGGAGGCGGCACTCGTGGCTGCCTCGGCGCTTGGCCACGGACCGGTTCGACAGATGGAGAGCACCGCCCATGACTGACATCCCAGCCAAGGCGGCCGCTCCCTCCGCTTCCAGCGGCTCCATGCTGTTGACGCTGATGAAGCTCAGGACCTTCATCGCGCTGATCGCCGTGCTGATCTTCTTCTCGATCGCGGCGCCGAATTTCTTGTCGACCGCCAATCTGATCCTGATGTCGAAACACGTGGCGTTGAACGCGTTCCTGGCGATGGGCATGACCTTCGTCATCATCACCGGCGGCATCGACCTTTCGGTCGGTTCGATCGTCGGCCTGTGCGGCATGGTCGCCGGCTATCTCGTGCTCAACGGCATCGACCTGCAGGTC
>NZ_RZQG01000095.1:0-11572 GCF_003998635.1 Mesorhizobium sp. M7D.F.Ca.US.004.03.1.1 | reverse complement strand
CCATGCTCCATGCTCCATGCTCCATGCTCCATGACCATCTTGACCTAAGCTGCACACTACATTTGTGAAAAGCCTCTGTCGTGCGAAGGACTGCCTCCCATTGCACCCAGTATGAGGCGTGTGATGCCACGAGAGTACCTCGCGTGGCCGGACGAGAGCTTGGCAATGTGCGCACGGGTTCCAAAGTGGAACGTCACGGTCGATCACCTGACCGTGAACCGCCAGTGCCGATTGGTCATGTCTGGCTGATCCAGATCAGGGTCATACTCATCGGCGTGGTCTATTGACCAGTCTTCGACGGAGAAATGCATGACTTACGGAAAGATTGGTCGTCATTATCAGCACCTTCACGGTTCTGGGTTTTCTGTCGTGTGGTCGGCCATGCCTTGTGCTTACGGCGCAGCCATTAGCTGACCGGCGTCGTGTGTATCTCGCTTGCTGGCTGACCATCCGCGTGGCTTGCGCGGACAGGGGGCCGATCAACAGCTTTCGCCTTTGATGGGTTGTGTGCGTCGTTGCCGATCCATCCCGATTCCCGGCCCGCGCCTTGAGGCTATGCGACGGTACCGGAACCCAGCGCACGTCACGCGGTTCCGCGCGCGTGGTGTCCGCTCGTCACGACGATGAACGAACAAGCGGCTGGAGTACCATGAACACCGTACACATCATCGACTGCCACAATGCAAATGACTACTTCGCCGACAGGCAAGAGGGACCGATCGTGCAGCACTTGTTAAAGGCTGTCAACATCCGCGCGGAGCTCCAAATGGCGTTGAACCGAACGAAATTTGGTGAGGCTGTAGTACGAGCGATGGAGGCGGAGTGCGACGTGCTTCACATCGCCGGGCACGGCAATGGTGACGGGATCGCTTCGTCCAGTGGGCGAAGTGGCCTTCTTTGGGCTGACTTCGTAAAAATGTTCCAGGGCTCGCATCCAGCGCCGAAGATCCTCGTGATGTCAACGTGCTGCGGAGCATCATCGGGGTTGGGACGTGCGTTTTCGAAATCGATCAACCGTCCGAAGTTGATCATTGGTTCGAGTGACGCGCGCTATTTCGACGACTATGTCGCCGCGTGGGCTTTGCTCTATCGGCGACTGAATTGCAAGGACATCGACATCGAAGCCATGCAGCAGGTTCTTGATGAGATATGCGCGGTCGTGGATAAAAGTTTCCGCTACCTTGGCTGGGATGACGAGAGAGAGCGCTACGTTCGATACCCTCACCCTCGCAAGAGAGCCCGCTTCGACGTCGTGGAGCGTGAGTAGTATGCGCAAGGGTTCCAGGTGGAATGTGGCGATCGATGCGGCGCGGCCGTCGCTGACCAGCGTCGCGAGTGTCTCGCTTGCTGGCGGCGATCTGCGCGGCTGCGCGGCGAAAGGGCGGGATCGGTTAGCCGCATCCACCTCTGAGCGCTTTGAGTGCTTCGTTGCCGATCGATGCGAATCTCCCGGCCCAGCGCCTTTAGGCAATGCGGCGGGCACGGAGCTCATGTCACTCGGCTCAGTTCCACCGTTACACGAGGATAGGCGACCGGATGGCGGCACGCTGATGGGCTCTGACGATAATTTTGACATCGTTGTCGTTGGAGCCGGCCCGGTCGGCCTTTCGTTCGCTGCGTCGCTTGCCCAAAGCGAACTCAAGGTGGCAGTTGTTGAACAGAACACATTCGATAGTCTGGCGAATCCGGCTTTCGATGGTCGCGAAATCGCGCTGACCAACGCTTCGATCAGAACCCTTCGCGAGCTCGGCGCCTGGGATGTCATCCCGGCTTCGGACAAATCAGCACTTCAAGGCGCGCGCGTGCTCAACGGCTCGAGCGCATTCGCTCTTCGTTTCGATCCTCCCAGCAACTCTGGAGAACCGCTGGGGGTTTTGGTTCCAAATTGCCGGATCCGCGAGGCGCTGTTCAAAATCGTCCGCTTGCAGGATCGCGCCCGGCTGTTGTGCGGCCACTCGGTCGTCGATGCAACAAACAGCCAAGAAGGAGCAGTCGTAACGCTCTCTAATGGCGCGCGTTTAACTGCTCGGCTGGTTGTTGCCGCGGATTCGCGTTTGTCCGCCACGCGTGATCTGCTAGGCATCGGCGCCGATATCAACCGGCTTGGCCACTCGATGCTGATTTGCCGAGTGAGGCACGAGCGCGCCCACCACCAGATCGCCATCGAATGGTTCGATCACCATCAGACGATAGCGATATTGCCCCTCGCGGAGGGCATGTCGTCGCTGCTGCTCACATTGCGCTCAAACGAGGCCTATAGACTGCTTGCCTTCGATGATGATTTGTTCCTGTCGGAGTTGACGAAACGGTGTCGAGGGCGCCTTGGAAAAATGACCTTGGCAAGCAAGCGCCACACCTATCCGCTGGTCACGACCTGGGCGCACAAATTCCGGGCGCCGAGCGCCGCACTCATCGGCGACGCTGCCATCGGCATGCACCCGGTGACCGCTCACGGATTCAACATCGGTCTCAGCAGCCAGAAGCAACTCGCCCGTGGAATCATGACTGCGTGCCGCGACGGCCGCAATGTTGGCGACCCCGACATGCTGCATATATACGAAAGGCGGCTGCGCCTGTCGGCGGCGCCGCTCTACCATGCAACGAACATATTGGTTGGACTCTACTCCAGAGACCACCTGGCGGCACGGCTTGCAAGGCATCTGGGGCTTCGCTTTGCCCAACATGTTCCCCTTGTCCGGCATGGGATTTCGGCGGAGCTCCAGCGGTGATACTGCACCAGCAGTCGCATTTTTGCGCGTGCTGGGCGAGCGATGAGAGAGTGCATGATGCACCGGAGTAATCCTGCTCCCCGACGCTGATCTCCGATTGAAGAATTAACCCGTCCTTCAGGGGGGCTGCATAGGCTGCGGACAAGCAGGAGTAAGCAAGCTGACCCGTCCAGCCTTGGAAAAAGAAGATCCGCTGGAGGCGAGAATCCTTCAGGACCAGCTCGCTGATCTGAGGGCAGGCCTTTTCGTCTCAATGCCGATAAGCATTGTGCTGTCCGGGCTGATTTTGACCGTGCAGGCCCTTTCCGGGAACGGTCTTGCTGGCGCGGCCTGGTTTTCGGTCGTTAATGCGATAAATGCCGCCCGCCTTGCACTCGCCCGTCATCAGCTGAAGGAACCCGGAGTCCAGGATGATCTGACACGGGTTTGGCTGCGGCTTCGCTGGTTTGGCAGGCTTGCTCTTCTGGCGGGATTCACCTGGTCATTCCTTGCCGTCCTAACGGCTGGATACACGACGTCTCAAGCATCGCTGCATCTAATAATTCTGGCGGGCATTTCAGCTGGCGCGGTCACGTACGGCAGCTCATATGCTGCGGCAGCGATATGCTTCATCACACCGCCACTCCTCATTGCCGCCGCATGTTTGCTGACGAAGGGAGCCCCGGAAAACTACATTCTGGCTTTTGCCGTCCTGCTTTTCGAGGGCGGCCTGGTTCGATCCTCGTTCGTTGGACAAGCGCGCTTCCGTGACGCGAGCCGCCTGAGACATCAAGCCGAGCGGCTTGCCGCGGAAATGGAGCGCAATTCCAGGGAGGACCATCTTACCGCGCTCCTCAACAGGCGGGGCCTCGAACATGCAATCGATCAGTTTGAGAACACCGATGGACCCTTTGTGGCCATGCTGATTGATCTGGACGGGTTCAAATCTGTCAACGATACCTACGGTCACAGAACGGGTGACGAGCTGCTTGCCAGGATCGCCCGCCGAATAGAGGAAGAAGCACCGGAGGGCTCAACGCTCGCCCGCATCGGTGGGGATGAATTCGTGCTGGTTTTTTCTTCGCGAAAGAATTCTCCTTCTCCCACCAATCTCGCGTCCAATCTCATAGCCAAGCTTGCTCGCCCCTATCCTGGGATCGCATCAGTCCGCATTGGAGCGTCTATAGGAATCTACTTGGCTGAAAACCCCGGACTAACGGAAATGTTGTTGCGGGCCGACATCGCCCTTTACACAGCTAAGCGCCGCGGCAGGAATGAATTTTGTCTGTTCGATGCCGAGCTAGCCCGGGAGTTGCAACGCCGCCAGTCAATCGAACGCGATCTTCATTCGGCGATAACGATGAGAAGCTTGGTCGCTTGGTTTCAGCCAATCGTAAGACTCGAAACTGAAGCCGTCGTCAGTTTTGAAGCCTTGCTAAGATGGTCTCACCCGCTTCACGGTCCCATTTCTCCGCCCGAGATCATGACAGCGGCACGCGAAACTGGAATGCTTCAGCTGCTAACTCAAACGGTATTCGCCGACTGTTGCGCTCTTATCGAGGGCTTGGTCAAAGCTGACCGTCGTGATGTTCGTGTGGCGATGAATGTTTCACCGTGCGAGTTGGAAGCTGGCGATATTGACGAGATGATTCTTAATGGTCTGGCGGCAAAAGACCTCCCTGCAACGATGTTCGACATCGAGATTACCGAAGAAGCCCCAGTGGATCCGGACAGAGTGGATGAAAAGCTCGCCCGGCTTTCACATGCTGGCATTTCTATCGCGCTCGATGACTTCGGCACCGGTTTTTCGACGTTGGCATCGCTCAAGGACAGTCGGATCAGGAAGGTGAAAATAGATCAGGGCTTCGTTCGCGGCTTAGCCAAGTCCCGGGAGAATCGGCTGCTTGTCAAAGCGGTGATTGATCTTGGTAGGACGCTCGGGATCGAGGTCATGGCCGAGGGCGTTGAAACAGAGGCAGATCGGCAAACTCTGTACAAGCTTGGCTGCAGAACCGCGCAGGGCTTCCTGTTCTCTAAGGCAGTGCCTCTCCATTTGGCACTTGATTCGGTAGTAAAAGAGCACGCGAAGGAGTTGTGACCGGCCTCTCCGTCCGTGCTGCTCGCGGAACTTTCATGTGGGGTGGACCTGACGCGCGAAAGCCGTTTCGGACGGTAGAGTTATTACGGGGGCGAAACTGAGCACGTGGTTTGGATAGCAGCAATCCGGTCCACCGGCGCACATGCAGCGGCTTCATACAAGCGTTCAAGTTGCGAGATGAGCTTGAGTGAACGACGTCGGAGAATTGCGTCCTTTGGACGCTGGTTTCGCGGTTCCCGTAGGATTCGATTACGGGAAGCGTTCTTGGCTGCTTCTCGGCTCAGCGCTCATCGGGATGAACAACGTACCCGCGGTCAAGGTCTTCGCGACCTCAACCCAGTCACCATCCCGCAACAGCAGCGGTCGGGTCCTGATCAAGCGCTCAGCCTCAGCACAGGTGCTGGAGCAACGGTAGAGCGCGGAAAACGTGTATCGGAATGCGCTGGCTCACCATAGGAAGCTGCCACGGCATGTCGAATGTCCCCAGGGGGCGGACCGTTCCCTTGCATTTGTCTCGATGACGGGCTCTCAAAGCTAAAGCCAAGAGAGCTTTATAAAAATCGCACCCGATCGGCTGCGCAACGACGACCAGCTGAGGCCCGATCGGGTGCTAAGGTCGTGCCAAAAAAGGCGCGTCACTGTCGCATTTCTAGCCGGCTTGCGATCGGACGTCATCTCTTGGCGATCGCTGCCCCTTCTCTCAAATGCGCTTAGCGGCGCCGATGGCGAATAGCGCAAGCTTTTCCACCCGTTTCTACTCCACTACCGAGACTCGTCACCAACCTCCTTTTATTCGCTTCCATATGGCCCATCCTGTCTCCAATCGAGGAGGAGCGCGAACATGGGCCAAGCCGTAGAACGTCTCAGTCTCGGGAATTCTTCTGCTCGCCAAACTGCCGTTGTCGCCGGCACCATATTTGGCAGGGTGACAGTGCACGACAAGATATCAGGCGTTCTTGTCTGGGCTGAACTATGCTTGCAAGCCATAACCCAAAAATCGCCGATCCCTTTGAATTCGAGCCGGATGAATGGGTGTTTCAAAATTTTTGGCGGTTTTAGGCAGAACCCTCCGATGGCCCGCGTACCGGTCAAGCTTCGTGAGCACTTTAGGTTCGTCGATCAGGCATAGGTTTCTTTCCCATGCCACATGCTGGCCGTTTGCCTAGTTCGGAAGCCCTCGAGAGGCGTTGCTCGTCTTGGTATGGCGTCGCCCCTTTTTCCGATCCATCGGCCACGGAGCTAGAATGGTGTCTAGCTGTTGCCGCCTACTTGGTCATCCGGCATGGAGATGCCTATATACCGACCTTCGAAAGGCTGGAATACGAGGTCGAACAAATGCGGCGGAAGCTCGGAAATCGCGAGCGAGCGCAGCGCGTGCTGGCCACGCTCAACCTAAATGGCTCGGACAGCTGGAGCCGTGAGGTTGGTTCTCAAGGCCTGGATGGCGCCGCAATCACATTCGCCCGGGCGGGGTAAAAGCGATTTTTTGGAGCCACTCGCGCTTTTGCGCTAACGAAGGTCCCGCGCCGTATTTGGGCCGGATCCATTTGTGGCCCATCAGAGAAGCAATTACCTTCTCCGGCGCCTCAACTGCCGTCAGCCGGTCCTCGAAAGTGTGTCGCAGGCTATAAAGACTATGCTCGGAAGTCGGCAGAAGTTCCTTGCTGGCGAGCACCTTGTTGACGAGCGCTGAAAGTGACGCGGCCTTGTCGCGATAACGAGGAAAGCCGTCCGGATGGAGCTTGATGGCTGCAAGTGCGCCGCCAACCAAGGGAATGTCACGGGCTGAATGACCGGTCTTCAAGCGACGGCCATTGGGGCGCACCCGCACATGCGGGATTTCTCGATCGAGGTGGATTGTTTCGGTGGTGAGGTTTGCCGCTTCAGAAAGCCTGAGTCCGGTATCGGCAATCACATAGATTAGATGGCGGGCTTCGTCATTGAGTCCGTCGAGCGCGCCTTCAGCGAGTATCTTCTCCTGAATGAACTCCGCTGTGAACGCAGCGCGTTGCCCGGGGACGGCGCCGGAAAGACGCAGGTTTCGAAAAACCGGCTCCAGCTTGAGCTGGTGAGTCAGATCGACGACGCGCAGCATTTTCGAAACATGGCCGATGTCCTTGTTGGCCGTACCGATATCAAGTCCATCCTCAACGATCCGCTTTTGCCACCACTCGCGGAACGCGATTGCGTCGTCCCGAGTGAGGCTTGCGATCTCCTTGTCGCCAATGACTCCAACCAGATTGGCAACTGCGCGCTTTTTGGGGTTACGCCATTTCTTGATTTGGTTGGGCGACATGGTCAGCAAGTTCTGTTGCTCGATCGTCTCGAATTCCTTGATAAGACCGCTCAGGCGGACCGCTGGCCGCTTCTCCCCACCCATGACGGCCGAGACGTCCTGCGCGTCCTCGATCGATTTTTTGTCGAGGAGCAGCTTGATACGGGCCATGAGTTCGTCGAGCGGCCCCGCTGCTAGTTCCTCGTTAGTGCGATAGGCCAATCCAAATGACCGCGCGCGCTTCCTCGCGGCTTCGAAACGCAGCCCCGCCTCGGCGGATTGGCCTTCCCGCAGTCTACGCCAATACGCCTCCAGCCCCGCGCCGAGGCTTTGCACTGCATCTCGCGCCCGTACACCGCGGGGATCGTCAGCCACGGCGACGCCCGTGGAAATGCGTACTAGGCAGCGGCGATCAAACGCCGCGAATTCCTTCGGCACCCTGCGGACGAGATACCAGATGCCTTCACGTTTATGCGGCTTTGGCGCTGCGGAACGTCGCATTATCTTTCTCTAATGTTACACAGTTTGTTACACAGTCTAAGATATGTTTCGCTTCGTGCTGGTCAAGCGCAACAAGGAAGCTTTTGAAAGGAAAGGATTTTTATGGAAGCTAAATGGCGGAGAGGGAGGGATTCGAACCCCCGATGGGCTTGCACCCATGCCGCATTTCGAGTGCGGTGCATTCGACCACTCTGCCACCTCTCCGCGGTCATGGTCGGCCGTTGCCGGCGCGGCGCACTAGATAACGGCTGAACGGGCAGGTTACAAGGCCAATCCGTGAGTTATTTGGCTTGCCCGGCAAGCGGCGGATTCATAGCGAGTCTGGTGCGGGGAGACCGAGGCGGATTGCCGACCTGCCACGCATCCTTGCCTCCACGACGACAGCGCGGTGCGGTGCTGTCGACACGGCCGCTGCTTGCCGGCCAATAACAGTCTCGGCGTGGCTGTTTGCCTTGACTCGCACTCAACCTTCGGTTAGGGACAGCGCGCAATCGGCGTGGAGGGTTCTTCCGCGCCGCTTGTTTTTTGAACCCGCAGACTGACAAAAAGACGGCTGAACCGCCAGAGGCGGTTCATCAAGGCCGACCGAACAGCGAAAGGCAAAAAATGTTCGCAGTCATTAAAACGGGTGGCAAGCAGTATCGCGTTGCCGCCAACGATCTCCTGAAGATCGAAAAAGTCGAAGCCAATGTCGGCGATATGGTCGAGATCGGCCATGTTCTCGCGCATGGCGAGGGCGAGAATGTCATGTTCGGCGCGCCGTTCGTCGACGGCGCGGTGGTCACCGCCGAAGTCGTCGAGCAGGGCAAGAACCGCACCGTCATCGCCTTCAAGAAGCGCCGTCGGCAGAATTCGCGCCGCAAGATCGGCCATCGCCAGCTTTTGACCACCGTGCGGATCTCCGAGATCCTGCTGGGTGGTGCCAAGCCGACGAAGACGGCAGCGGTCAAGGCGCCGAAGAAGGAAGCCAAGGCAGAGGCCGCCACCGAGGCGAAGGCGGAAGCCGCGCCGAAGAAGGAGCCCAAGGCCAAGGCAGCCGAGGCAAAGGCAGCCGAGACCGCGGCAGCGCCGCTGTTCAAGGCGCCGAAGGGTGAGCCGGACGATTTGACCGTGATCAAGGGCATCGGCCCGGTCGCAGCCAAGGATCTCAACGAGCAGGGCATCATCACCTTCGCTCAGCTCGCCAAGCTGACCGACAAGGATGTCGCCAAGATCGACGAGCACATGCCCTTCAGCGCCGACCAGATCAAGGACTGGCGCGAGCAGGCCAAGGAATTGGCGGCGAAGTAATTTTTCTGGCGATTAGCTCGCCGGATCGGACTTGAAACGGAACGCGAACGCGTTCATAAGGCCTTTTAGGCGCCTTGCGGCGCAACGGAGTTAGTTAGATGGCACACAAGAAAGCTGGCGGCTCGTCGCGCAACGGTCGCGACTCGCATTCCAAGCGTCTGGGCGTGAAGAAGTTCGGCGGCGAAGCCGTCATCCCGGGCAACATCATCATTCGTCAACGCGGCACCACGTGGCATCCCGGCGTCAATGTCGGTATCGGCACGGATCATACCCTTTTTGCGCTCGAATCTGGCGCCGTGACCTTCAATAAAAAAGCCAACGGCCGAACCTACGTATCGGTCAACCCGATTACCAAAGCCGCGGAGTAGCCGGTTCCGCACTAGAACACCGGCGCCCATCTCGGGACCGGTGTCTGGCAAAACCAGGAAAAGGATCAGGGGAGATGGGTTTCCATCTCCCCTTTTTCTTGTGCCTGGAGGACTTCAAATGGTTGCCGAAGCGGAAGACTCAGAAGACGAAAGTTACGCGATAGACTGCCCGGTGCTGGTCACCGAGCGGCTGGTGATGCGGGCGCCACACGAGGGCGATATCGCGCAACTGGTCGAGCTTGCCGACAACCGCCATGTCGCCGAAATGCTGGCCCGCATGCCGCACCCCTATGGCGAGGCCGAGGCGCGCTCTTTCCTGGCCATGACCAAGTCGCGCCGGGCCGGCATCGCCTATGCCTTGACGCTGGCCGGCACCGACACCTTCGTCGGCTGCGCCGGTCTCAACACCACCGATCGCGGGCTGGAGCTCGGCTACTGGATCGGCGAGCCCTACTGGAAGAAGGGCTATGCGACCGAAGCAGCGCATGCGCTGGTCGATCTCGCCTTCCAGAGGACGTCGATCCAGGTGCTGCATGCCTCGACGCGGGTCATCAATCCGGCCTCGCGCCGCGTCATCCACAAATGCGGCTTCCAGTATGCCGGCCAGGGCATGCTGAATTCGATCGTCGCCGGCCAGGTGCCGGTCGAGCGCTACCGGCTCGACAGGAAGACCTGGACCAGCCTGCGGAACTGGGTGCATTTTTGATGTGTGCCCTGGGGGCGCGCCTGAACGAAGGCCCCGTCACCCGGATTGCCAACCGAATTGCAAAGGGTAATTCGGGGCAATCCGACCTCTCCCCGAGGGGGAGAGGAGGTCGCCAGCGTTGATGCCAGCCTCTTCTCCCCATCGGGGAGAAGGTGGCCGCGCAGCGGCCGGATGAGGGGGCCTTTCTCATAACGCGATTGGGTTGGCGGCTTAAGGTCAACCCAGTTCGACCCACACTGGAAGATGGTCCGACCCGACTGCCTTTCGGTCGACCCACAGGCGCTGCAGGGATTTGGCAAGCGAGGCACTGGTGAAGATATAGTCGATGCGCTTGTGGCGGCTGGGGTCAGTGGGTTGTTTCGGGTCGACCCAGCTGATGAGATCGTCGCCGGTGGCGTTCAGGCGCAAGGCGGCATCGACGGCAAAGTCGGCGGTCAGCGGCATGCCGAATTCGTGGTCCGGCCGGCCGGCGAGTTCGACATATTCGGGTGATCCGGCCAGCATGTTGAAATCGCCCATGCCGACAAAGGCTTCGGGATGCGGCAATTCCGGCAGGCCGATCTCGGCGACGCCGGACAGCGCGCCGCCTTCGAGCGCATAGTTCAGCATGCGCTGGCGCAGGAACTGGATCTGGCTGGCGCGTTCGACGGGGCTGCGGTGATCGAGATGGATGGAATAGAAGCGGATGAAACCAAGCGGCGTCTCGATCAGCGCTTCCAGCGCGCCACGCTGGAAGTTCATCATCTCGAAGCTGCGGCTGCGCGGCAAAAGCAGGTTGCGCGACAAATGAATGGGGGTCTTCGACAGCATCATGTTGCCGAGCTGGAAGGTTTTCGTGATGGCGCGGCCGTTTTCGATGTGGGAGCCGATGTTGGCCTCGAAATTGCTGCCATAGACGGCGAAATAGTCGGGCAGTGCCTCGCCGATCTCGGCGACCATGTCGCGGCCGCCATTCCTGGGATTGTTGCGGGTCACCTCCTGCAGAGCGATCACGTCGGCGCCGCGCACGGCATCAGTGATGCGCCCGACATCGTATTGCCCATCGAGGCCGATGCCGTACTGGATGTTGTAGGTTACAAGCTTCATTCCGACGTCTCTCCGGCCAACCCCACACGGCCATTGTCACAAAACGGCCTCGCCCTTCGCCGCGCCTTGGTTTAGAGCAAGGCCCAAGGTTTAGAGCAATGCCGCAAGGCCACTAGTAGAAACTGTACAATCCAATGAAATTTCTCGATCAAGCCAAGGTCTACATCCGCTCCGGTGACGGTGGCGCCGGTTCGGTATCGTTCCGGCGCGAAAAATTCATCGAGTTCGGCGGGCCGGACGGCGGCGATGGCGGCCGTGGCGGCGATGTCTGGCTGGAAGCGGTCAACGGCCTGAACACGCTGATCGACTACCGCTACCAGCAGCATTTCAAGGCCAAGACCGGCGTCCATGGCATGGGCCGCAACATGACCGGCGCCAAGGGCGCCGACGTCACGCTGAAAGTGCCGGCGGGAACGCAGGGGTTCGAAGAAGACAACGAGACGCTGATTTGCGACCTGACCGTGGTCGGCCAGCGGTTTCTCCTGGCCAAGGGCGGCAATGGCGGCTTCGGCAACCAGCATTTCAAGACCTCGACCAACC
>NZ_RZQG01000959.1:0-2166 GCF_003998635.1 Mesorhizobium sp. M7D.F.Ca.US.004.03.1.1 | reverse complement strand
GTGTAGCAAGAGGGAGTTGCGATCCGGTACCGGAAATGCCGTGCAATTTAACGACCCGGAAAATTCTCCGAAAAAAAGGCCGGCAAGGTTTCCCTCGCCGGCCTGCCTCACCCGCCCGTTGGTCGGTTTCCCGTATCAGAACGATCCCATCTGAAAGAAACCGGCCGTCATCACCACTACCGGTTACCGCCCAGCGCCGAGGCAAGGCGCACAAGCGAGAGGAACTCGGACCTGTACCCAAACGGGTCGGCTCCTCGAGCGGCAGTGGCAATCTCCATGATCTTGTCGTAACCGAACTTCGCGGTCGCATCCTCGTCGCGCAGCTTCTGGCCGAAGGCAGCAACGGCGACGGAGAAACGCTGGTCGGTGCTGGCCTGGTCGAAGGACGAAATCTCGTTGGCCGAGGTCACCGGCGTGGTGATCAGCTTCGAGACGTCTTCATTCGGCAGCTTGTAGCGGATCTTGACGAAGGCATATTCGTCCGCATTGGCGACGCCGCCATTGTCCACCGACGCCTGGCCATAACGCAGCGGATCGATCTGCTCGCCACCGCTGCCCTTGGGCGTGATCTCGTAGATCGCGGTGACCGAGTGGCCCGAACCGATATCGCCGGCATCGACGCGGTCATTGTTGAAATCCTCGCGGTTGAGCGCCCGGGTCTCGTAGCCGATCAGGCGATATTCCGAGACCTTGTTCGGGTTGAACTCGACCTGGATCTTCACGTCCTTGGCGATGGTGAACAGTGTCGAGGAGGCATCCTCGACCAGCACCTTTTCAGCTTCGGCCAGCGTGTCGATATAGGCGGCGGTGCCGTTGCCGTTCTGAGCGATGGTCTGCATCATCTGGTCGTTCAGATTGCCGCGGCCGAAGCCGAACACCGACAGGAAGACACCGGTCTTGCGCTCCTTTTCGATCAGCCGCTTCAGATCATCATCGTCGCTCTGGCCGACATTGAAGTCGCCGTCAGTGGCAAGCATCACCCGGTTGACGCCATCCTTGACGAAGGATTTTTGCGCCAGCCTGTAGGCTTCCTTGATGCCCGCCTCGCCGGCTGTGCTGCCGCCAGGCGTCAAATTGTCGATGGCACTGAGGATCTTGTCCTTTTCGGACGCCTTGGTCGGCTCCAGGACTGTGCCGGCGTCACCCGCATAGGTGACGATCGAGATGGTGTCGTCCGCCTTCAGCTTGCTGACCAGCAGCCGGAAAGCCGATTTGAGCAGCGGCAGCTTGTCCGGCTCGTCCATCGAGCCCGAGACATCGATCAGGAAGACCAGATTGGCCTTCGGCTGCTCGGTCGGCTTGACGTCAAACCCCTTGATGGCGACGTGCATCAGCCTGGTCTGCGTGTTCCAAGGCGTTGGCATCACGCTGACGGTCGAGTTGAACGGCGTCGAGGCCGACTCCGGGCCCTTCCAGTCATAGGGGAAGTAGTTGATCATCTCCTCGACGCGCACCGTATCGGCCTGCGGCAAGGTGCCCTGCTTCAGCGAGCTGCGCACAAAGGAATAGGAGGCCGTGTCGACGTCGATCGAGAAGGTCGAGACCGGATCCTCGAGTGCCGCATGCACCGGATTGGTCTTGAAATCCTCGACGCGGTCGCGGTTTTCCTCCTGCGGCTGCATCTGGTCGGCCGGCAAGGTCGACGGCGGCTGCACCATCAGCTTGGACTCGGCCGGCATGCGGGCGGCCCGAGAGGTGCTGGGCGCGCTTATGGAGCCGTCCAGCGCAAACTCGCCCGTCGGAGCTGGCGCAGGAGGTGCAACGTTCGTCTTTCCGGCGTCGGCAGCATCCTGGCGGGGAGCGCCCGTCGCCGATTCCTGCTGTGCCGTACCGCCAGCAATGGTCGATTCGGATTTCGGCCGCGAGGCCGGCGCCACAAGCGCATCGATGGCGTCGCGGCTTTCCACATCCGCGTCGGCCTTCTTGTCCTTCTCCAACCCGGTCGGAGCTTGCTTCGGCTCAGCCGGCTTCAGGGTCGCCGGCTTGTCGGCCAGCGTCTCGCTGATCTTCTCGTCGCCGCCGAATTTGGGCGGCTGTTCCCTCAGCAGATGGAAGGTGGCGTATCCGGCGATCGGCAGGGCGACGAGCCCGGCAAGGGCCGGCGTGGCAATGAGTTTCTTTTGCATGATCTCGCTCCAGAGCTTTTGTGCTCGCTCTGTGAGACGA
>NZ_RZQG01000958.1:0-2167 GCF_003998635.1 Mesorhizobium sp. M7D.F.Ca.US.004.03.1.1 | reverse complement strand
CGGCCCGGTCGATGGCGACGAGATCGAGCTCACCAACTGCCCGTGGATCGTCAAGCCCAGGCAGATGTTCGCCAACCTCGGCTTGAGCGACATCGTCGTGCTCAATGATTTCGAGGCGCAGGCGCTCGCCGTCGTCGCGCTCGGCGAGGAGCACATGGAAAAGATCGGTGGCGGCACGCCGGAGCCCAATGCCGGCCGCGTGGTGCTCGGTCCGGGAACCGGGCTCGGCGTCGCCGGGCTGGTCCATGCGCTTCGCCACTGGATCCCGGTGCCGGGCGAGGGCGGCCATATGGACATCGGCCCGCGCACACCGCGCGATTTCGAGGTTTTCCCGCATATCGATAAGCTCGAAGGTCGCATTTCGGGCGAGCAGATACTGTGCGGACGCGGTCTGGTCAATGTCTATCGGGCGGTGGCCAAGGCGGATGGCAAGCCGTCGCCCTTCACCACGCCGGCCGAGGTCACCGGCGCGGCGCTGGCGAAAACCGATCCCGTTGCCGAGGAAGCGCTGGAGATCTTCGTCACCTGCCTCGGGCGCACCGCCGGCGATCTCGCTTTGGTGTTCATGAGCCGTGGCGGCGTGTTCCTCACCGGCGGCATCGCACAAAAGATCGTGCCGGCTCTGAAAGCCGGCAATTTCCGCGCCGCCTTCGAGGACAAGGCGCCGCACAGCGCGCTGATGCGCACCATGCCGGTCTATGTCATCACCCACCCGCTGGCCGCACTTCTGGGCCTTGCCGCCTATGCCCGTAACCCGTCGCTGTTTGGTGTCCAGACGGAGGGGCGGCGGTGGCGCGACGAAGTTAGTCACCCCAAGGCATAGGCAAGCCGGTTGCTTGGCGTTAAGAGGGGTGCCGAATTGCCCGGCCGCGGGAAGCGGAAACCTACGAAGCGCTCCGATTTGACATTTCAGCCCCCCAATTTGTCGAAACCCCGTGCGGGCGAGATCGTGGCGGTCATCCGCCGCATCCTCCAGGAAAACGGCCGCGAGTATCGGGGCGCGTATATTTTCACGATCCTCTGCCTGCTGACCGTGTCGGCGACGACGGCGCTTGCCGCCTGGATCATGAGTCCGGTCGTCAACCAGATCTTCTATGAACGGCGCGGCGACCTGATCCCGTGGATCTGCGCCGCACTGCTCGGCGCGTTCATCCTGCGCGGCCTTGCCGGCTACGGCCAGGCGGTGACGATGGCCAGGATCGGCAACAATCTGGTGGCGCGATACCAGCAGCGCATCTTCAACCATCTGATGAAGCTCGGTGTTTCCTTCTTCAACGACACAAGGTCCGGGCGGCTGGCCGCGCAGGTCAACGAGAACGTCAATGGCATCCGCGACCTGTTGTCGATGACGGTGACGTCGACGGCGCGCGACGCCGTCTCGCTGGTCGGCCTGGTCGGCGTCATGATCTACCAGGATCCGGTCCTTTCGCTGAGTTCGCTGCTGATCGGACCGCCGCTGATATGGACCGTCACCTATCTGATGCGCCGGGTGCGGCGCATCACGCGCGAATCGGTGCAGATCAACTCGCGGCTGATCGGCGCCATGCAGGAGGCCACGCAAGGCATCGCCATCGTCAAGGCCTTCACCATGGAGGACGAGCTGTCGCGCCGCATCAGCAAGCTCGCCGAGGATGCCGAACAGCGGTCGAACAAGATCGCCCGCGTCTCGGAGCGGCTGACGCCGGTTTCCGAACTGCTGGCCGGCATCGCCTTCGCCAGCGTCATCGCCTATTCCGGCTACCGGGCCACCGTTCTCGGCCAGCCGCCGGGCGCGGTGTTTTCCTTCATCACGGCGCTGACGCTCGCCTATGATCCGGCCCGCCGGCTGGCGCGCATGCAGGTCGGCATGGAACGCGCGCTGGTCAATGCGCGCATGATCTACGAGCTTCTCGACATCGAGCCGCAGCAGAGCGACGCTGCTGGCGCCGCCGAGGCGAAATTCACCTCTGGTGAAGTGCGCTTCAACAACGTCTCCTTCCACTATGTCGAGGAGGCGCCGGTCCTGCACGATCTGAGCTTCGTCGCGGCCGCCGGCAAGGTGACGGCAATCGTCGGCGCTTCGGGCGCCGGCAAGACGACGCTGGTGGCGCTGCTGCAGCGCTTCTACGACGTCGAGGCGGGCACGATCGAGATCGACGGCCAGGACATTTCCAAGGTCACCAAACAG
>NZ_RZQG01000957.1:0-2168 GCF_003998635.1 Mesorhizobium sp. M7D.F.Ca.US.004.03.1.1 | reverse complement strand
GGATGGCGATCGGCACGGCGACGGCATTGTAGACGATCGCAATCGCGATGTTCTGGCGGATCAGGTGTCCCGCCTTGCGCGAGACGTCCAGCGCGAGAGGCACTGCCAGAAGGCTTTCGCGCAGGAATACGAAGTCGGCGGCATTGCGGCCAATGTCGGCGGCGGTGGCCGGAGCGATCGAGACATGCGCCGCGCTCAGCGCCGGCGTGTCGTTGAGGCCGTCGCCAACCATCAGAACCTTGTGTCCGTCTTTCGCCAGGGTCTCGATGCGCTCGACCTTGCCCGACGGCAGCAGGCACGGAACGAAGTCCTCGACACCCAGCATTCTTGCAACTTCACCGCAGGCACCTGCGGTATCGCCCGACAGCATTTGCATCGACACCCCAGTATCGTTCAATCGCTTGATCGCCGCCGCCGCGTCGGCGCGCAGCGCATCCTCGAAATCGAAGGTCGCGACAATGAACCCGTCTTTTGTCAGCACCGTTCCGCCATAGCCATGGTTGCCTTCACCACCGGTCCGGGCCTTCCATCCAGCCCATCCGCGTCGACCCAGCCGCCAGATGCTTCCGGCGACAGTGGCTTCGATCCCGAACCCCGGATGCTCTGTGACGGCATCGAATTTGTGTTGCCCGCCAGGAGCGGCAAAGCCGGTTATGGCCTTTGAAAACGGGTGACGCGAGTGCGCGGCCATGTCTGCCGCGATTGCCAGCATGGCCGGATCGATCGACGATGCATTGAGGAGCCGGGGTTGTCCGAGCGTGAGCGTTCCGGTCTTGTCGAACACTGCGTTATCAATCGTCGCCAGGCGCTCCATGGCCGAACCGTCCTTGACCATGATGCCGTTCTCGAACAGACGCCGCGCGGCGACCACCTGAACGATCGGTACGGCGAGGCCGAGCGCGCACGGGCAGGTGATGATCAGAACGGCAATGGCGATCGTCATCGCCCGGTGCCAGTCGCCCGTCGCCGCCATCCAACCCAGGAATGTCACGAAGGCGGTGAGATGAACCACGGGCGCGTAGAGTGCCGACACGCGATCAGCGATGCGGCGATAGTGCGCGCGACCGCCCTCTGCGGCTTCCATCAGCCGAACCATTTCGGCGAGGAACGAATCCTTCGCGGCGGCGGTCGCCTCGATCGTCAGCGGGCCGGTAAGATTGAGCACGCCGGCCTGCACGGCTTCGCCCGGCGCCACGTTTTTCGGCGCGCTTTCGCCTGAGGCCAGCGAGCAGTCGAGATCAGACGCTCCGTGGATGATCTTGCCGTCGACGGGGATCCTTTCACCGGCCGCGATCAGCAGCTGCATCCCCGGTTCGATCTCGCCAACCGGCAGATAGTCGCGCGCGCCATCGCCGCGCAGCACCATGGCGCCGCGTGCGGCCAGCTGCGACAGGCCTTTCACCGCGGTGCGGGCACGTTCGCGCATCACGTGATCCAGCGTCCTGCCGATCAAAAGGAAAAAAAGCAGCGAAACCGACGCGTCGAAATAGGCGTGGTCGCCATGGTTGATCGTCTCATAGAGGCTCATGGCGTAAGCGAGCGACACTCCGACCGCGATCGGCACGTCCATGTTCATGCGGCCGTGGCGCAGTGCATTCCAGGCCGAGCGGAAGAAGATGCCGCCGGCGAAGGCGAGCGCTGGGATGGCGATCAATGCGGAGACCCAGTGAAACAGGTCGCGGGTAGCCCCTTCGGCCCCGGACCAGACAGAGACCGAAAGCAGCATGATATTGCCCGCCGCGAACCCGGCAACCGCGACGGCGCGGATCAACTCCGAAAGCGTCCTGTCCTTTTCATCAATCTCGGGGGCGAAGAGATGCGCCTGGTAGCCGAGCCGTCCAAGCGCGGCGACGAACGGTGGAACCTCGTCGCCACGCCAGCGGACCGAGACCCGTTTCGTCGACAGGTTGACGCGGGCGCTCTCGACGCGATCGAGCGTTCCCAACGCCGTCTCGATCGTCTGGATACAAGCTGCGCAATGAACGCTCGGCACCGAAAGATCGGTTTGGCGGAGATCATCTCCAAGCGATCGGCTCGCCAGCCTGATCTCTTGACTAGACGGCAGGACCGACGTGGTGCTGCCCAGATCAAGCGCCATTTCGGCGCCCGGTGCACAACAACTCATTTCAGCGCTCCATGGGAAATCATGATCCTGCGGACTTCGCGGT
>NZ_RZQG01000956.1:0-2170 GCF_003998635.1 Mesorhizobium sp. M7D.F.Ca.US.004.03.1.1 | reverse complement strand
GCCATGACCGGGCGACGGTGACGCGCATCGAGCATCTGCTCTACATCGCCGAATACAAGCGCCGGCAGGCAGCGCCCGGTGTGAAGATCACCAAAAAGAACTTCGGCCGCGACCGCCGCTATCCCATCACCAACCGGTTCAGGGATCGGCTAGACACTGTTTCCTGACCGAAAGTTCACGCCATGCCGCAGGCAAGGGTAGTCATGCCCGACTGTGAAATCAGCTTCGACCTGTCACGGATCGATTTCCGTGCGACATCCGACCTGCTGATGGCGAGCTATTGGGGCGCCGGGCGCAGCGACGAAGTCCATCACCGCGCCTTCACCAATTCGCTTTGCGTCGGCGCCTACATCGATGGCAAGCAGGTCGGCTTCGGGCGGGCGATCACTGACCGTACGGTGTTCGCCTATCTCGCCGACATCATCATCTGGCCCGAGCATCGCGGGCAGGGCATCGGCAGCCGGCTCGTCCAGGCCCTGATCGATCATCCTGAAGTCAGGACTGTTTTCCACTGGAGCCTGTCGACCAGCGACGCCCATAGTTTGTATGAAAAGCTTGGATTCAAGCCATCGACCGATGGCCGTTACATGCGGTTCGATCGCGATCCCAGATGAAGCGGCGCGCGGCGATGGTTTGCCGCATTGTTGCAAAATAATCGCAGTGGTTGGACCAGATACACTTTTGGCGTGAGTTGATCTTGGCGATGCATCGGGGCGTCTTTATAAGGACCTTTCCGCGATTCATTTGCGGGAGGTCCGAATGGCAGTATTTCAAATGGTAATGCGAGGCCGCGAAGCCTAGGTCTCATCCGGCGCTCCGCGAGGGTTTTGTCCTCGCAGTGATGCCGGATCGAGCACAGGCTTATGCCGATGCCGGTCGCCGCCCGATTACGGGCGAGACGCCAAATATGCCACTCCGCTTCTGGGCACTCATTAGCCCCTTGCGCGGCTTCTTCAATTTTCGACCTTTACTGGGATCGGGCTCGTTTGCGCCCGAATGACATCATGGCTCGTTTCAAGATCGATTTGCGCGCGAGCGCCTTTCGCAGCGTTCTTGGCTTCACGTTCACCCATTGGCGGCGCCAGCCGTGGCGGCTTTCGCTCATCATGGGCGGCTTCCTGCTGTCGACGCTGGCCGACGTTTTGACGCCGCTCTATTCCGGCCGGCTGGTCGACGCCGTCGCCAGCAGCGCCGGCGCCGACACGATTGCCTGGAATGCCGCGATGGCGGCGTTTTCGATGCTGATGGCCCTGGCATTGACCGGCGTCGTGCTGCGCAACCTTGCTTTCATGGGGATCGTCGAGCTGACGCTGAAGATGATGGCGGACATTGCCGCCGATGCTTTCCATCGCGTCCAGCGCTTTTCCACCGACTGGCATGCCAACAGCTTTGCCGGCTCGACCGTGCGCAAGGTGACGCGCGGCATGTGGGCGCTGGACCTGCTCAACGACACCATCCTCATCGCGCTGCTGCCGTCCGTGGTCATGCTGGTCGGCTCGACGCTGCTGCTGGGCTGGTTCTGGCCGCTGATGGGCGCGGTGGTTGCCGCCGGCTCGGTGCTGTTCATCATGGTGACGGCAATGCTGTCGCTTGGCTATGTCGCGCCGGCGGCAAGGCTCGCCAACACCTGGGACACACGCCTCGGCGGCTCGCTGGCTGACGCGGTCAGCTGCAACGCCGTGGTCAAGGGCTTTGGCGCCGAGGAGCGCGAGGAGCGCCGCCTGGCCAGGGTCGTCGCCAAATGGCGTGCGCGCACGCGGCGCACCTGGGTGCGCGGCACCATCAACGGCACCACGCAAGGGGCGCTGCTGCTGGTCATGCGCGCGGCGGTGATCGGCCTGGCATTGATGCTGTGGTCATGGGGGCAGGCGAGCGCCGGCGACGTCGCCTTCGTGCTGACCTCGTTCTTCGTGCTGCAAGGCTATCTCAGGGATATAGGCACGCATATCCGCAATCTGCAGCGCTCGATCAACGACATGGAGGAGCTGGTCGATTTCCAGTTCGAACCGCTCGGCATCGAGGACCGGCCTGGCGCCAAGCCGATCCGGATCACTGAAGGACGGATCAGCTTCGACAACGTCACCTTTCACTACGGCAATCACCGATCGGCGCTCTATCGCGACTTTTCGGTCGATATCGCGCCGGGTGAACGTGTCGGGCTCGTCGGCCA
>NZ_RZQG01000955.1:0-2174 GCF_003998635.1 Mesorhizobium sp. M7D.F.Ca.US.004.03.1.1 | reverse complement strand
GCGCCCAGCAATCCCAACACTACCCCCAGCGCCTGCGCCAAAACCGCCATTGCGACGGTGATGACGAGGCCGTCACGGATCAACGGATTTTCAAACGCTGAGGGTGGCCATGCATAGCGAAGAAAGATATTCCAATCAAAACCATTCGCCATTTTAACAAACCGACATCATGTAAACTCCCACCTTCAAGGCAGCGGCGGAACGCGGGTATCCTGAAGGCCATATTTTTCCAGGATCTTGTGATAATCCCCGCTCTTCTGAAGCTGGCGCAACGCCGCAGTCACCGCTGTTTTTAATCCAGGATCAGCCTTGGCCACGCCGATACCCTCGGGGAGCACACCGATTGGTTCCCCTCCGAGATCAAAATTATCCGGCTGAAGATTCCTATAATACTGCACTGTCGGAGAGTCGTTAAAAAAGGCGTCCGCGCGGTCAGACATGAGCTGCTGCAAGGCAGTGTCGCTTTTTGGTGAGGAGATGACCGTTATCGGCGGGAGTCCGTCGGCAGCGCAAGTCTTGTTCCATGCGGCCAGCCTCTCTTCCTGGGCGCTCCCCGTGTTGGTCGCCACCTTGTTGCCGCAAACCGTCTTGTAATCGGAGCTGATCTTCTTCGGGTTGCCCTTGCGCACCAGAAGTTGCTCGCCCGCTGTAAAATAGGGGATCAGGTCAATCTGTTTTTCACGCTCCGGTTTGATAAGCATTCCGGTTACGATGAGATCGCATTTTCCTGAATTCAGTGCGAGAATAATCGTGTCAAACACCGTGTTGACCCACACCGGCTTCAACCCAAGTTTTTCGGCGATCGCATTTCCAGTATCGACATCGCTGCCGGTAGGCTCCCCGTTATCGGTATACATTTCTTGGGGTGGTGCCGGAAAATCGGCGCAAATAGCCAATCTCCCCGGGATAGCCAGCATGTCGCTGGAAAATGCCGGCGTTCCCGCGTGAGCTGCGTTCACCAGGACTGCACTCAGCGCCAAGGTGGAAATGCGTAGCCTGTACAACATGATCATTCCCCTTTTGTATCGTGAACAGACTCTAATATTCCACTAAATATATTAAAGCGCAATGCGCTATTTCGCAGGGATGATTTTGGCGATTGCGTGCGAGAAACGCACGCCTGGTGCCCGACGGCATCCAAGTTCCGGCGGTGACATTTCCCAAGGACCCTGGAAGCAAGATTCGAATCGAGGGGCCAGCGATTTTTCGATCTGCTGCCGGCAACCACGGCCGCGTGGTTGTAACCATCATGGCCTTTTGACACTGCCGAATCCATGGTATATTACGTCGAATATTACCTGCAACATTCAAGGGTGCCGCTTGGCCAACATTCTTGTGATCAATCCGAACAGTTCGATCGACGTAACGCGCTCGATGGAGGCCTGCCTTTCCATCGTTGTTGCGGCCACAAGGCACGCGATCGAATGCACCGAACTGCCCAAATCGCCACCAGGTATCGAGACCGACGATCATGTCGCCGAGGTTGTTCCTCACATAGAGGAGCGGGTCATTGCATCGGACGCCGACGCCTTCGTGCTTAGCTGCTTTTCAGATCCGGGAATCCGCCATATCCGCAACCTTACCTCGCGCCCGGTTATAGGCATTGCAGAGGCAGCCTATTTGGCTGCGCTGGGCCTTGGAAATCGATTTGGCATTATCTCGCTAGGGCCATCGTCGGTTGCCAGGCATCTGCGATATTTGAAAGAGCTCAAACTGGACCTGCGGCTCGCCGGGGATCGCTCGATTGACATGACGGTCGTCGAGCTGATGGCTGGGGATGTTGTAGACACCGTTTCGCGTACAGGCGAGGTCCTTCGCGATGTGGACGGCGCGGATGTACTCATCCTTGGGTGCGCTGGGCTCGGCAGCTACCGTGCCGACATGGAGGAGCGACTTGGCATCCCCGTTGTCGACCCGGTTCAGGCTGGCGTCGCCCTGGCATGTACGACACTTGACCTGAGGTATGGGAAGAAAGCGTCATGACGGCCGATTTGATTCTTCGTGGGACGCTCGTCCTGGGTGAGGGGCTTCTCGAGCGTGGTTGGGTTGCCGTCAAGGACGGCACGATCGTTGCGATCGGCGCCTCCGACCCGCCGGGCGCGCGCGAGTTTTTCGATTCAGGGGACGCGCTCATCTTTCCTGGCATTGTGGACGGCCAGACGCATGCAGGCAGC
>NZ_RZQG01000954.1:0-2174 GCF_003998635.1 Mesorhizobium sp. M7D.F.Ca.US.004.03.1.1 | reverse complement strand
GGCAAGCTCGGCACCATCCTCTATTTCGCTTGCCTCGGCCTTGGCTACATCATGGTCGAGGTCGGGCTGATAAGCCGCTTCACCGTGGCGCTGGCCAATCCGACTGTATCGGCTTCGGTGCTGATCTCGTCGATGTTGGTGTTTTCCGGCCTCGGCAGCCTGTTTGCCGAGCGCATTTTTGACCGCGCCAGGACGCTGCTGCCTGTGGTGCTCCTGGCGATCTGCGTGCTGCTTTTGGCGTACGGATTCTATCTGTCGCCGGTGCTCGACTGGATCGGCGCCTATCCCTATGCCGTCCGGCTGCTGCTCTGCTTCCTCCTGGTGTCGCCGCCTTCCTTCCTGATGGGCATGCCGATGGCCACCGCCATGACCTGGCTGGCGCGGCTGGGCAAGGAGCATCTGTTCGTGTGGGCCTGGGGCATCAATGGCTGCTTCTCGGTCATCGGCTCGGCCGCGGTGCCGATCGTCGCCACCAGCTTCGGCCTCAGCGCGGTGCTGCAATGGGCCGCGATCGCCTATCTCGTCGCCATCCCAGCCTTCTTTGCGGTGCTGTTGCCGGCGAAGGCGCCTTCTGTCCGGCTGGTGACGGCCTGATGCCCGACCGGCGCGCCATCGTCGCTGGTTTGCTGGCCACGGCGGCATTTCCGGCGGCGAGCCAGGGCGCGCGTTTGCGCAAGGCGATATCGACGATCGTGCCGTTCAAGACATCGCCCTTTCCCTACCGGGGCAAACTGCCAGACGGTTCCGGGCCGTTTCTCGACGTGACCGCCAATGGCCGGCATGGCCACACCTCGCCGCGCGGTGGCATCTATTGGGAAGACGAGACCTATTCCGACCGTAGCACGCTGCTGGCGGTGCCTCGGGGTTTCGACCCCGCCAGGCCGGCGGTCATCGTGGTGTTCTTCCACGGCAATGGCGCGACCTTGCAGCGCGATGTGGTCGGGCGCCAGCGGGTCGTCGCCCAGGTCGAGGCGTCCGGCCTCAACGCCGTCCTGGTGGCGCCGCAATTCGCCAGCAATGCGCAGGATTCCAGCGCCGGCAATTTCTGGACGCCGGGCTATTTTGCCGGGTTCATGACGGAGGCGGCCCATGGCCTAGCCAAGCTGACCGACGCCAAGGCGGCGAAATTCGACGCCATGCCGGTGGTGCTGGTCGCCTATAGCGGCGGCTACAACCCCGCCGCCTCCGTGCTCAGGAATGGCGGCGTCAGCGGCCGGCTGCTCGGCGTCATCCTGCTCGACGCCGTGTTCGACGAAGCCGATATTTTCGCGGATTGGATCGCGCGCCACAGGAAGAGTTTTTTCGTCAGCGCCTATGGCCAGTCATCGGCCTCCGGCAATGCGGAGATCCGGCAATTGCTGGCGAGCCAGGGCATCGACGCCAACTCGGACCCGCCGCGCCACCTCGAAGCCGGCACCGTCGCCTTCCTCGCCTCGGATGCAGCCCACGACAGTTTCGTCACCCGCGCCTTCGTCGGCAATCCATTGCAATGGCTACTCGGTCGGCTGCACGGTTTTCCGCGCTAGTTGAACCAAAGCGCAAAAGTCAGGAACCCGCCGCCGCCGAACTGGCGCTGGATCTGGTCGAAATCGTCGCTGGTCAGGATCTTGCCGCTTTCGAGATAGGGCGCGATGGCAGGGCCGGTGATCGACAGCACCAGGTCGAAGTTTTTTGGCTCGTCGAAGAAGCGCTTCATGTTGATGCCCTTGCCGGTGATGCGGAAATGCGGCAGCAGCGTGCGGCCTTCGAGCAGACCCTCGGCCATGGTCAGGGCGGCGAGCCAGGCCTGGACCTGCTCTTCGCCAACTTCGAGGCCGGTGAGCGGGTTTTCGCCCTTCTGCTGCGGGCCGGGCAGCCATTCGCGGTCATTGTCGGTCTCGGCGCGGATCGCCTTCCAGTCCTCGCGCGACAGCCGGATCATTTCGAGCAGATGGCGGCGCGCCGCTTGCCGGCGCTCCGGTTCAACCACCGGCCAGTTGACGAGATGCACCAGCGAGATGAAATCGGCGATGCGCCATTCCGAGGCGAAGATGCTGCTGCCCATGTCGCTGGCCGGCGGCACGAGAATGTCCTGCAACGGCAGCTTGGCGCGCGGGAACAGCATGTGGAACGAACCGTCGAAAGTGCTCCTGAAATCATGCGCTAGCCAGAAATCGGCCTGCGCCATCAGGAAC
>NZ_RZQG01000953.1:0-2178 GCF_003998635.1 Mesorhizobium sp. M7D.F.Ca.US.004.03.1.1 | reverse complement strand
CTGCCGACGTGCGCAGCGAGGAGATGACGCCGGCGAGCGAGGCCATGACCGACGACAGCACGAACAGACCGATCTTGACGCCGCTGACATTGACGCCGCGCGCGCGCGCAGCACTGGGGTTGCCTCCGGCCGCCTGGATCCAGTTGCCGGTGCGGCTTTGCGTCAGCACATAGCCGAGCGCGATCGCCGCGGCGATGAACCAGAACAGCGACATGTAGATGCGGAACGGCCCGATGAAGAAGTCGCCGACCAGTATGTTGGCGAGCCAGCTGCCCTCGGCGCTCCAGGTGCGCTGCGGAAAACCGTCGGTGACGAAAAGGGCGGTGCCGCGCACCACCAGCAGCATGCCGAGCGTCACCAGGAAGGACGGGATCTTGAGCTGCGTCACGAACCAGCCGTTGACCAGCCCGATGAGGGCGGCAACCAGCAGCGCGGCGACAAAGCCGACCTCAAGCGAAGTGAGGCCGCTGTTGAACAGCGTCCACATCAGCACCGGCGAGAAACCGAACAGCGAACCGACGGACAGGTCGAATTCGCCCGACGTCATCAACAGCGTCATCGCCAGCGCGATCAGGCCGAGCTCGACCGTGAAGGCCAGCGTGTTGGAGATGTTCTGCGGCGACAGGAAGTCGTGATTGAAGCTCCAGAAGACGGCGATCTCGACGACGAGCAGTACGAAGGGGCCGAACTCGGGCCGCGCGATCAGGCGTTGGATGAGGGAATGGTTTTCCACTGATAACCCGCGACATGATGGGGATTGGCTGACACCTGCACATAGGCGTGCGAAAGGCTCGGCGAATGGAGAAGCCAGTCGCGACCGCCAGGGCGATCGCGACTGCTTGGGTTTGGGATCTTACTTGCCGGACAGGATCTTGTCGTAGACCGCGGCCGTGTCCTTTTCGTAGAGCGCGCCGGTGATCACGTTGAAGCCCGGGGGAATGCCGCTGGCCGCCATGTTGGCCAGCGAAAGCGCGACATAGCTGGTCGCCTGCGGGTCCTGCCACTGGCCGGCATTGACATAGCCGTTCAGCACTTCCTGGGTGGTGTCGAGCGAGTTGCCCCAACCGACGACCGGAATTTCGCCCGGCTTGACGCCGACCTGGTCGAACACCCGCTTGATCGAGCCGGTGACGAGGTCGCCGAGGCCGATGATCGCCTTGACCTTGGCCTTGTTGGCGGTGAGGTAGTCGACCATGCGGTTGATCACTTCGGCCTGGTCGAGCGTCGCTTCGGTGATTTCATAGGTGATGCCGAGCGGACCGAAGACGCTCTTGATGCCTTCCTCTTCCTGGACGCCATAGGTGGCGCCGGGGATCTCGACCGGCATCCAGACGAAGTCGCCCTTCTTCACCAGGCCCTTGTCGACCAGATACTGCGCCCAGTGCTTGCCGAAGGTGACGTTGTCGCCGCCGACATAGGCGTTGAAATTGGCTTTCGGGTCAGGCGTGTTGAAGTTGATGATCGGAATGTTGGCCGCACGCGCTTCCTTGACGATCTCGACAAGGCTGCCCGGATCGGGGCTCGTGGTGACGATGCCATCGGCCTTGGCGGAGAGGGCGGCGCGAACCGCCTCCTGTTGCGAGGCCACATCGCCATTGTGGAACGAGGTGTTGACGGTGTTGCCGGTGTCCTTGGCCCATTGCTTGGCGCCGGCCAGGAAGTAGGTCCAGACCGGGTCGGCCGGGCCGCCATGCGAAATCCAGTAGAACGTCTTGGCCTGTGCCGCTGCTGGTATCACCATCAGCGCCACCAACAGGCCGTATAGAACGAGTCTTAGCCGTGTCAGCATTTGATTTCCTCCCGTTTGTAGATGGTCAGTTCCGAATCCGTCCCTTGTGTTCCGGCGACCGCCGGATTGCGTCTTTTGCCAGCGCCGGTTGAATGCGTCAGAGCATTCCCTTTTTCGGCGGATGGCAAGCCTCCATCTGCAGATGTAGTTGTCGTCTGACGAGGCGCCATCAATGCTCCCATCAGATTGCATCAGTTCAGGTGATTTTCCGACTGTCGGATAATTGGTGTCGAGGCTCAGCCGAGCAGATTGTCTTCACCGTGTCCGGCGCGCCGGTTGCGCCAGAGATTGACCAGCCTGTCGATCGCGAGGGCAAGCACAATCAGGGCACCGGTGGCGAAGGCGGCCCAGATGGCATCCACGCCAAGCAAGGTCATGGCGCTCAGTAT
>NZ_RZQG01000952.1:0-2179 GCF_003998635.1 Mesorhizobium sp. M7D.F.Ca.US.004.03.1.1 | reverse complement strand
TTCCTCGACCGCATCGAGGCGGTCAACCCGCTGGTCAACGCCATCGTTTCGTTGCGCGACCGCGGCGACATCCTGCGCGAAGCCGATGCCGCCGATATCAGGCGGACAAGTGTCGAAGCCGGCCCGCTCTTCGGCCTGCCGATCGCCATCAAGGATCTCGCCTCGACCAAGGGCCTCAGAACCTCCCTCGGCTCGCCGATCTTCGCCGATTTCGTGCCCCAGGAAGACGATTTCTTTGTCGAGCGCATCCGCGACGCCGGCGCCATCATCATCGGCAAGACCAACGTCCCCGAATTCGGCCTTGGCTCCAACACCTACAACAGCGTGTTCGGACCGACGCTGAACGCCTTCGATCCGGCCCTGACCGCCGGCGGCTCGAGCGGCGGCGCGGCTGTGGCGCTGGCGCTCGACATGCTGCCTGTCGCCGATGGCAGCGACTTCGGCGGCTCGCTGCGCAATCCGGCCGCCTTGAACAATGTCTATGGCTTCCGCCCGTCGCAAGGACTTGTCCCCGGCGGACCCGACTTTGAGGTTTTTCATGCGCAGATGGGCGTCGATGGGCCGATGGGCCGCAACGTCCGTGACATGGCGCTGCTACTCGATGTGCAGGCCGGTTACCACCCGCACGCGCCATTGTCCTATGAGAAACCGGGCTCGTTCCTCGAAGGGCTCGGCATGGCAGCGACTGGCGGCCGCATCGCCTGGTTTGGTGACCTCCGCGGCCATCTGCCGGTCGAACCCGGCATCCTCGATCTGTGCGAAGCAGCCCTTGGCCGGTTCGCGCAAGCGTCCTTCGTGACCGAACCGCTGCTGCCGGATTTCGACTTCGAAGCGCTGTGGCAGGCCTTCGTGACGCTGCGCCAGGCCAGCAGCGGCTGCGCGCTCAAAACCCACTATGACGATCCCGCCAAGCGCGGCCTGCTCAAGCCGGAGGCCATCTGGGAGGTGGAGAACGCAATGCGGCTGACGGCGCCGCAGATTCGCGCGGCGTCGGTCATCCGCACGTCCTGGCATCGCATGCTGCTGTCGCTCTTCGACCGCTATGATCTCATCGCGCTGCCGACCGCGCAGGTCTTCCCCTTCGATGTAAGCACGCATTGGCCCCGCGAGGTCGCCGGACGCGCAATGGACAGCTACCACCGCTGGATGCAGGTTTCCGCTTTCGCGACCTTGGGCGGCTGCCCGGCGGTCAACGTGCCGGTCGGCTTCGACGACAAGGCTAGGCCGATGGGCATGCAGCTGATCGGCCGGCCACGCGGCGACCTTGCCGTGCTGAAGGCGGCGGCGGCCTATGAGGCGACGCTGCCCTGGCAGTCCGGCGCCAGCGCCTGAGCCGCATGCACCGGCCTGTCGCGGCGCTTCGCGCATCGGCTTGCATCGGCAGCGCCGCCATGCATTGATTGTCCTCAGCTGCGCCGCATCGTCGGCATTCCCAGGGAAAAATCATGTCGCTCGAACTCTACGCCGCCTATGTCCTGGCTTGCATCGTCATCATCCTGGTACCGGGTCCGACGGTCACGCTGATCATCGCCAACAGCATTCGCCATGGCTCCCGCGCCGGTCTCGCCAATGTCGCCGGCACGCAGGCCGGGCTTGCCGTGATGATCGCCATCGTCGGCATCGGCCTCAACACGCTGATTGCGGGCATGGGCCATTGGTTCGAATGGGTCAGGCTGATCGGCGCCGCCTATCTGATCTGGATGGGCGCGCAGATGTTCCGTTCCAAGGACACGCTGAACGCGGATGGAACCGCCAGGAAACCGCGCGGCGGCTTCTTCCTGCAGGGTCTGCTGGTGGCGCTCAGCAACCCCAAGACGCTGATCTTCTTCGGCGCCTTCTTTCCGCAGTTCATTTCGCCGCAAGGCAACTACTCGCTGCAGATCGCCGTCATGGGCCTGACCGCCATGATCTTCGCTGCCATGTCGGATTCGACCTATGCATTGGCCGCCGGCCGCGCCGGGCGTCTGCTGTCGGCCAGCCGCATCAAGCTTTTGTCCAGGATCAGCGGCAGCTTCATGGTCGGCGGCGGCCTGTGGCTGGCGTTTTCGCGATCGAAGTAAGCGCCTTTTCCCTCGCCCCATTTACGGGGTCCGAGGGACAGGCGGCTCGCCCCGGTATGGGTTGGTCGCGAAGCGATCGGGGGAGGGCAGCGCCGGGTCTGCAGACAAAATATCAATGT
>NZ_RZQG01000951.1:0-2186 GCF_003998635.1 Mesorhizobium sp. M7D.F.Ca.US.004.03.1.1 | reverse complement strand
GCATTTTCATGACTGAACGGCTTGCGGGAAAGACGGCCCTGGTTACGGGCGCCGCGCAGGGTATCGGCAAGGCGATCGCCGCGCGGCTTGCCGCCGACGGGGCAACCGTCATCGTCAGCGACATCAATGCCGAAGGCGCCAGGGCGGCGGCCGCGGCGATAGGCGGAAAGGCGAGGGCGATCGCCGCCGACATTTCCGATCCGGCATCGGTCAAGGCACTTTTCGCCGAAATCCAGGCCCTGACCGGGGGCATCGACATCCTGGTCAACAATGCCAGCATCGTGCCGTTCGTCGCCTGGGACGATGTCGATCTCGACCATTGGCGCAAGATCATCGACGTCAATCTGACCGGCACCTTCATCGTCAGCCGCGCCGGCACGGACCAGATGCGTGCGGCAGGCAAGGCCGGGCGGGTGATCAGCATCGCATCCAACACCTTCTTTGCCGGCACGCCGAACATGGCGGCCTATGTCGCGGCCAAGGGCGGCGTCATCGGCTTCACCAGGGCGCTCGCCACAGAACTCGGAAAGTACAACATCACCGCCAACGCGGTGACGCCTGGCCTGATCGAGAGCGACGGCGTCAAGGCGAGCCCGCATAACGAGGCGTTCGGCTTCGTCGAGATGCTTCAGGCGATGAAAGGCAAGGGGCAGCCGGAACATATCGCCGATGTGGTTTCGTTCCTGGCCTCCGACGATGCGCGCTGGATCACCGGCCAGACGCTCAATGTCGACGCCGGGATGGTGCGCCACTAACCAAAAGCGCATCCCAAAAACGCTACAACACTTCTGGGCGACCTGCATTTTGGGTCGCAACAGCGGATGAGCGCGGCCGCGTCCGCAAGGCCGTGCCGCAAATGGCCAATCAAAGGGAAATCATAGTGGACTTCGGATTCGACACGTCGATGTTCGACGGGCTGACGATTGCAATGCTGGTCGCCGGTCTGGCCATAACCGGCGTGGCGTCCGGCGTGCTGGCCGGCTTGCTGGGCGTCGGCGGCGGTATCGTCATCGTCCCGGTTTTGTTCTGGGTGCTCAGCCTGTTTCACTTTTCGCCTGCTGTGACCAGCCATCTGGCGGTCGCGACATCGCTTGCGGTTATCATTCCCACCTCGATCTCGTCGATGCGGTCACACAACAAGCGCGGCAATGTCGATCGGCCTCTGCTCAGTCTGTGGGGGCCGGCTATTTTCGTCAGCGCGCTGATCGGCGGCATCATGTCGAAATTCATCCCCGGCGCCGGCCTGCGGCTGGTCTTCGGCGTCGTCGGCCTGCTGGTGGCCGTCAACATGGCGTTGCCGAAGCACCTTGTGATCTCCGATCACCTGCCGCAAAGCGGTTGGATCAACCGTGCGATCGCCTCCGTCATCGGCTTTGTCTCTTCGCTCATGGGAATTGGCGGCGGCACGCTCTCGGTGCCGGCGCTTTCCAGCTTTTCCTTTCCGGTGCACCGGGCCGTCGGCACATCGTCGGCGCTTGGCCTGCTCATCGCGCTTCCGGCTGTGGCCGGCTTCATCTGGTCGGGTCTCGAGATTGCCGGCAGGCCTCCGCTCAGCCTGGGTTACGTCAGCCTGCCGGCCGTTGCCATCATAGCGCCCGTGAGCTTTCTGTTCGCACCCTTGGGTGCAAGGCTCGCCCACGCGCTCAACCCGCGCTATCTGAAACTTGCCTTTGCGTTTTTCCTGGCAATCACGGCCGGGCGAATGTTGCTTTCCTGAATTTCGTTGGCCTGAATCCCGTTGGGCGGCCTACGGCTATTTTTCCCGCATGGCCCGGCGGAAGTTCTGCGTGATCGGTTCGGCGAGGTAAGAAAGCACGGTGCGAGCACCCGTCCGGATCATCGCCTCGCTCGACATGCCGGGCAGCAGCTTGCGGCCCTCCAGCTTGGCGAGTTCGCTCTTGTCGATCAACACGGTCGCGGCGAAATACGGTGCCCCGCTGCGTTCGTCCACCATGCGGTCAGCCGATACGATCTCCACAACGCCGTCGAGCGGCGGCAGGTTGTAGCGGGCGAAGGCCGGGAAGCTGACGTGCGCCGGCTGTCCGGGGGCGATCGTCTCGACATCTTCTGGCTTGACCATAGCCTCGACCACGAGTTGTTGTCCGAGCGGCACGATTGTCATCAATGTCTCACCGGGTTTCACGACCCCGCCCGCCGTGTGGACCTTCAGGTCCATGACGATACCG
>NZ_RZQG01000950.1:0-2187 GCF_003998635.1 Mesorhizobium sp. M7D.F.Ca.US.004.03.1.1 | reverse complement strand
GCCCGGAGGTGAAGCTGGCGATGACCAGATCGTCGAGCGACAGAGGGAAGGCCAGCATCCAGCCGGACACGATGGCCGGCATGATGACCGGCAGCGTGATCTGGAAGAAGGTCTTCACCGGCGTTGCGCCCAGATCCATTGCGGCTTCCTCAAGCGAGCGATCGAAGGTGATGAGGCGCGACTGCACGACGACAGCGACGAAGCACATGGTCAGCGTGATGTGGGCGAGCGTCACGGTGAGGAAGCCGCGGTCGAGGCCGACAGCGACGAAGAGCAGCAGCAGCGACAGGCCGGTGATGACTTCCGGCATGACCAGCGGCGCAAAGACCATGCCTGAAAAAAGCACCCTGCCCTTGAAGCGCGTGTAGCGGGTCAAAGTGAGTGCAGCCAGAGTGCCCAGCACCGTCGCAACGGTGGCCGAGATCAGGCCAACACGCGCCGTCACCCAGGTCGCGTCCATGAGGCCCTGGTTGTGGAACAGCGAGACGTACCATTTGGTCGAGAAACCGCCCCAGACAGTGACCAGTTTCGACTCGTTGAAGGAGAAGACGATGAGCAGCACGATCGGCAAATAGAGAAAGGCAAAGCCAAGCACGATCGAGGTGATGTTGAAGCGGCTCCAGGTGGTGTTCATGAGGTCACCTGTCCATTTCTTGAGCGCGCGCCTGAGCCCGCTGGAAGAGCATGATCGGCACGATCAGCAGCAACAGCAGGATGACGGCCACGGCCGACGACACCGGCCAGTCGCGATTGGCGAAGAACTCGTTCCACAGCGTCTTGCCGATCATCAGCGTCTGCGATCCGCCGAGCAGGTCGGGAATGACGAATTCGCCGACGGCCGGAATGAACACCAGCAGACAGCCGGCGATGACGCCGGGTAGCGACAGCGGGAAGGTGATCTTCCAGAAAGCGCTGGTCGGCGGGCAGCCGAGATCCTTGGCCGCCTCGATCAGCGAATAATCCATCTTCTCGAGAGCGGAATAGAGCGGCAGCACCATGAACGGCAGGTAGGAATAGACGATACCGATGAAGATTGCCGTATAGGTGTTGAGGATGATCAGCGGCTGGTGGATGACGCCGGTGGCAAGGAGCAGCTGATTGAGCAGCCCTTCGGGCTTGAGAATGCCGATCCAGGCGTAGACGCGGATCAGGAACGAGGTCCAGAACGGCAGGATCACCAGCATCAGCAAGGTTGGGCGGATGGTTGCCGGCGCGCGCGCCATGCCGTAGGCGATCGGATAGCCGACTAGCAATGTCAGGACCGTCGAGATCGCGGCGATGATGACGCTGGTCACATAGGCGTTGAAGTAGAGCGCGTCCTGCGTCAGCCAGGTGTAGTTGTCGAGGCTGAGCTGTTTCAACTGGGCAAGGAACCCGGAAATGCCGCCGCTAAAATCGAGTGCCGGCGTATAGGGCGGAATGGCGATCGCCGTCTGCGACAGCGAGATCTTGAAGACGATGACGAACGGAATGAGGAAGAAGAACAGCAGCCAGACATAGGGGATGATGATGACCAGGCGGCCAAAGAAGGCAGCGCCCAGCCTGGCGAGGGCGGATTTGCCGGCATTGGTTGCCGGAGAGGCTGATGCGGTGGTGACGGCGGCGCTCGACATGCTCGCCCCCTACCGCGTCAGCACGACGCCGGCATCCGGCCGGAAGGAAACCCAGGCGCGGTCGTTCCAGCTCAACGGATCCTCGGTGATGCGGGCCGCGTTCATGGTGCTCGCCCGCACCACCTGGCCGTCGTCCAGCCTGACGTGATAGACGGTCATGTCGCCGAGATAGGCGATGTCGTAGACCTCGCCCTCGATCGCGTTGACCGCCTCGGCCGGCTTCTTCGACGACACCTTGATCTTTTCCGGCCTGATGGCGAAGGTGACGGCCGTCCCGGCGCCGGCGGTACCGGCATTGTCAGTGCGGATGGTGATGCCATTGCCGGCATCGATGCTGGCGCCGCCCGCCTCGCCACGCGCGATCTTGCCCTCGAACATGTTCACATTGCCGACGAAACCGGCGACGAAGCGCGACCCCGGCGCCTCGTAGACTTCGGCCGGCGTTGCCACCTGCATCACCTCGCCCTTGTCGATGATGGCGATGCGATCGGCCATCGTCATCGCCTCTTCCTGGTCGTGGGTGACGACGACGAAGGTCAGGCCGAGGTTCTGCTGCAGGTCCATCAGTTCGAAC
>NZ_RZQG01000094.1:0-11583 GCF_003998635.1 Mesorhizobium sp. M7D.F.Ca.US.004.03.1.1 | reverse complement strand
CCAGCGCATCGTAGCAATGGCCGCGCATGGTGAGCTCGACCGAATCGGCGATGACCTCGCGCGACACCAGCGACGACTTCATGCCCTGGTGGCCCATGGCGATGCCGTCGGTGACGGTGATGGTGCAGAATTCGCGCGGCGTGCCGCTGGCGGCCGCGACGCCTTTCTTGACCACCTGCGCCTGACGCATCAGCGAGATGTTGCAGGGTGCCGCCTCATTCCAGCAGGACGCGACGCCGACCAGCGGCTGCGCGATCTCGGCCGCCGACAAGCCCATCGCATAGAGATAGGAACGGTGCGGCGCACGCGCCGGACCGACGGTCACATAGCGGCTGGGGAGCTTGGCCTTGGAAACGACTTTGGCGTCCATACTCTTCCTTGCCGCGGGCGGTGCGGCCTGCCCCATCGCCGAGCCTTTTGGCGCGTGTCCCGAGACAAGATCGAGGTGCGCCGGGTTTATGGCGGGAAATGGGCGATTTCTTCAGCCTGACTTCTAGCGCAGGGGGTGTTCAGAAAATGTTGCCAAAACGCCACAATCGCACGAGGCGAAAGCGGTGCGGCTAATATGCAACGCCGCTTGGATGAGAGGATCGCAGGCAATGCCAGCTCAATAGAAAAGGCCGGGCGTTGCCCGGCCTTTCGTCTAAATTTTCAAAAGCTTAGAACTTGATCTTGAGACCACCGGAAATCGCAGTGACCAGATCATTGCCGAAATCGTAGCTGACGTCAGTGCCGGCTGGATAGCCATTGCCATCAACCAGCACTCCAGAATGGCCGCTGGTTAGCACTCCGACAGCGCCGGCGAGACGCAGTTCGATATTGGGTCTTGGCGTGTAGGCAACACCGCCGCCGAACGTCCAGGTATCGGTCTGGTCGCCGTAGCCATGCGACGTGCCACGATCCCACGAAATCTGCGCGGCGCCGCTCCATTGCTCATTGAATTGGTGACCAATGCCGGCGGTAACCGTCCAACCATCACGGTACATCAGGTCGAGCGACGTCAACCTGATCGGATATGGGGAAACCGTTGTGCATCCAAGAGGCTTGGTCGCCTGCGAGCAAATCGGAACGCTCTGCAGCACACTCCAATTAACCCATTTGATCGAACCGAAGGCGAGCCAACCGGGCGCAATGCCAGACTGCAATTTCAGTTCCAACGAATCCGGCATCGACTCCGTCGGAGCATAGATGTCAGCGATGCTGCCACCGATGTTCAGAGTACCCGCGATATTGTCGAGCTTCACCTGCGAATTGTAGACGAGGCTGGCGCGCAGCGCGATGTCCGGAATTTCGTAGGCGATGCCGGCGCGCCAACCCCAGCCACTGCTATCGAGATCCACCCGGCCAAGCGTAGTGCCTAGAGCCGGGCTGGCATAGCTCTCCTTGAAGCCATAGACCTCCTGGTAGAACACGCCGCCAATAAAGCGAAGCTGCCCCTTGCCGACATCCATCTTGTAGGAGCAGGTGCCAGCATAGTTGTTGCTTTTGATTTGGGTGTTGATGTTGGAATAGGAGCCGTTCCAGATGCCGGGGTTGGAACTGGCCCCCCATGGCTGCGAATAATCCACCAGACAGTCGACATCATGACCAAGCGAGGCCTTGAAGCCAACATAGGGCACCCAGTAGCCCTCGGTGTTACGGGCCGAGCTCTTGCCCGTCAGCCCTCCACCGGATGTATCCACCGCGTTTTTGAGATCACGTTGCGGCATAACGTAAGTCGCACCAACGTCTGAAGCGAACGGTGCCGGATCAAACAGCAGGTCGATGTCGTAGCCACCGCGCTCCAGGCCGCCGGCATGCGCCGGGCCGATCGCCGTTCCGATCAAAGCCAGCGAAAAGCACCCTGCCCCCAGCAGCGCTTTCAGACGCAGATTGTTCATGAGTCTCTCCCCGAATTCGAGCACAACCCAAGCAAGAACCAATTCGCCTAGGTGACGCAACAACGATTTCAAGGGGCGTACACGTACATATTCGCGGAGCGCATTTTCAACCTGATGCCACCGAGTCTAAAAGCACCCGTCTGCGCGCATGCATTGGCAAGAAACCAAGGAAAATCCGCCCGAAACCGCTCAAAAATGATACCTTCGATAGCCGGCCTGCCCGCTGTTACATTATGGCAACAATACGGCAAAAACTTCCGCTTACGTCAACAGCAACGCACCGGAGTGCCCCGTTTGAAGGTTCTTCGAAGTCGGCAAGGCAACAAAAAGGCCGGGCGGTGCCCGGCCTTTTTAACATACAAAAGAGCTTACCACTTCAGGGCGTAGCCCAGGTTCAGCGCAACAGCATAGCCAGCCTTAACGGCCTGGTTCCCGGATACGCCCGGAACTTCCGCGTATTGCGTCTCGGTTGCAGATGTCAGATAGCTCAAACCAACGCCGCCGCGCAATTCTCCGCCGATCCCGTCCTTGTAGGAGCCGCCGATGCCGAGCGTATAGGTGTCGCTCGTCAGATCCCAACCAGTCCCAACGCCCTGATCCCAGGTCAGGCTGACAAGACCAGAGAGGCGCTCCGTAAACGCGTGCCCGACGCCGCCGGTGACGGTCCATCCGTCCTTCCAGTTATAAGTATCGATAGTGTTGGTTATGGGGGAGTTTACGATCAACGCCTGCTGAACGCTCCAGTCCATCCATTTCACCGAACCAAAAGCCAGCCAGCCAGGCGCGATGCCAGACTGAAGTTTCAATTCAACACTCTGGGGTAGATTGCCGGTTCCCGTGGCAGGCGCCGTCGTGTCCAAGCCATTGGCGGCGGCGAGATAGGCTTGCTGCAGCGTCGCTGCTGCTTGCGCACCCAACTGCTGGGCAAGCGGTATATTGCCCTGCCCCAGGGCAGCTACAGCGGCTGCCTGCAATTGCTTGGCCTGCGCACCCAGCAATGCCGCCGTCGGCACGGTCAGGTTCCCGTCTGCACCATAGCTGGTTCCGGACCGGTACATAAGTTGAGCCCGCAAGGCTATCTCAGGAATGTCATACGCCACCCCGAGGCGATAGCCATAATCCTGCCCCGCCAGCTCGAGGTTTGCATTCGGCAGCACGACGTTACCCGGAAGAGAACCAAGCGCATTCACTCGGTTGTAATCAAGATTTTCGACAAACCCACCGCCCAGAAGCCACAGATTGCCGCGTCCAAGGCTAAATTTAACGCCGCAGGTCACCGCTTTTTCGTTGGTGGTAAACTCCTCGGCCAATTTGCCGCTCACCTTCGGGAAATCATAAGTGGTCGAACCACCATTGTTGTCGACCATGGTCCCGGCGCAGCGGAAATTGTCGGTGAGATTGAACTTCACCGCGGCGGACGGGATAACGTAATCGTCTGTGTATTCAGTGCCGACGAGCGCTGGATTCGGGTTCTTGGTGAATTCGCGATGCGGCGAAACATACGTCACGCTTGTACGCATGTTGAAGTTGCCGTCTTCAAAAATAATGTCGGTGTCGGCCGAGCCGCGCGAGAAACCGCCAGCGTGCACTGAGCCCATCAAAGCCAGCGAAAAGCACCCTGCCCCCAGCAGTGCTTTCAGACGCAGATTGTTCATGAATGTCCTCCCCGAATAACTAGTGCATCGAGCTAGAACCAATTCAGGTTAACGGTGCAACAACGAATTCTAGAAGCGTACACGTACAGTTGATCAGAGTGCGTTTTCGGCAAAGTTCCGACGTTCCCCATAAGACCGAAAACTCGGCATTTGGGTGCAAATGGATCAGTAAAATCGGCAAATTTGTGCAAAACGGCTCTAGAAGAGGGTGTTTTGCGGGGTATACGGCCCCATTGTTACATTATGGCAACAATGGGGCTAAAACTTCCGTTTACGTCAACATTAACGCAACGGAATGCCTATTTTCCAGGCAAAATACCGCCATTTCAGAGAGAACTAAAGTCTCTCGAATCCACCCTCAACCGGCATCGCGAACCCTGGTCAAAGCCACCGAAAGCTTGTCCTGCGCGTCGCGATATTCGGCGAGCTTTTCGCGCTCGGCTTCGACGATCTCGGGCGGCGCGCTGGCGACGAATCTTTCGTTCGACAGCTTCTTGTGCAGGCGCGCGATTTCCTCGGTCACCTTGGCCAGTTCCTTCTGCAGCCGCGCAGCCTCAGCGGCAAGATCGATCAGGCTGCCGAGCGGCAGGCAGATCGTCGCCTCGTTGAGCACGATCTGGGCCGAACCCTTTGGCGCGACATCGGCGAGCGAGATGTCGCCGACCCGCGCCAGCCGCTTGATCGCAGACTCCTCGCGAACGAGCCGTTCACGTGTCACATCATTGGCGCCGACGACGACGAGCGGTGCGATGGCTGCCGGCGGCACGTTCATCTCCGAGCGCACGGAGCGGATGCCGGAGACAAGGTCGACCAGCCAGTTGATGTCGGCAGCAGCCTCGGCATCTTCGAAATCTGGCGACGGCCATGCAGCATGGCACAGCAGTGAGGGGCGTTCCTTGCCTTCGCCTGCGGTCTGCGCCCACAATTCCTCGGTCATGAACGGCATCATCGGATGCAAAAGCTTGTAGATCTCGTCGAGCACGAAGGCGACGCAGGCGCGGCTTTCGGCCTTGGCCGCCTCGTCGGTGCCCATGAACACCGGCTTCAGCAGTTCCAGATACCAGTCGCAGAACAGGTTCCAGACGAAGCGGTAGGCAGCGCCCGCCGCCTCGTTGAAGCGGTATGAGGTGATGCCGTCCGTGATTTCACGCGCGGCCCGCGTCAGCTCGGTCAAGATCCAGCGGTTGACCGCCAGCTTGGCGTCGTTCAGCCAGAAATCGTCATTGCGCGCGACCTCGTTCATCTCGGCAAAACGCGTCGCGTTCCACAGCTTGGTGCCGAAATTGCGATAGCCGGCGATGCGCGCCGGGTCGAGCTTCACGTCGCGGCCTTGCGCCGCCATCACCGTCAGCGTGAAGCGCAGCGCATCGGCGCCGTATTCGTCGATCAGGTCGAGCGGGTCGATGACGTTGCCTTTCGACTTCGACATCTTCTGCCCGTTCTTGTCGCGCACCAGCGCATGGACATAGACGGTGTGGAACGGCTCCTCGTCCATGAAGTGCAGGCCCATCATCATCATGCGGGCGACCCAGAAGAAGATGATGTCGAAGCCTGTCACCAGCACGTCGGTCTGGTAGTAGGTCTTCAGCTCGGGCGTCTCATCGGGCCATCCCAAGGTCGAGAACGGCCACAGCGCCGACGAGAACCAGGTGTCGAGCACGTCCTCGTCACGGGTCAGGATCTCACCTGGCTTGTAGTTCTCGAGCTTGTCTTCGACCCAGGCCTTCCATGGGCCTTCCAGCGCCAGATAATATTCGATCGCCGCGCCCAACGCCTCTTCCTCGGTCTTCTCGACGAAGACACGACCGTCCGGTCCGTACCAGGCCGGGATCTGGTGACCCCACCAGAGCTGGCGCGAGATGCACCAGGGCTGGATGTTCTCCATCCAGTCGAAATAGGTCTTTTCCCAGTTCTTCGGCACGAAGTTCGTGCGGCCCTCGCGCACCGAGGCGATCGCCGGCTTGGCCAGTTCCGCCGCGTTGGCATACCACTGCTCGGTCAGGAACGGCTCGATCGGCACGCCGCCGCGATCGCCATGCGGCACCGCGTGGCGATGCGGTTCGACCTTTTCGAGGAAGCCGCCTTCGTCCATCAGCTCGACGATCTTCTTGCGCGCGACGAAGCGATCGAGGCCGTCGAGTTCATCCCAGACCGCCTGGCGCTCCGGCGTCACCTCGAGACCGGCGAGGAAATCCTCATTGTCCTTGAGGCTCACCGCCGCTTCCGTGGTCAGGATATTGAGCGCCGGCAGCTTGTGGCGCTTGCCGACCTCGAAGTCGTTAAAGTCGTGCGCCGGCGTGATCTTGACCGCGCCCGAGCCTTTCTCCGGATCGGAATACTCATCCGCCACCACAGGAATCTTGCGGCCGACGATCGGCAGAACGATGTTCTTGCCGACCAGATGCCGGAAACGTTCGTCGTCGGGATGCACCGCGACGGCCGTATCGCCCAGCATCGTCTCGGGGCGTGTCGTCGCCACGGTGATGAAGGTTTTCGGGTTTTCCGGGTCGAAGACCTGGCCCTCGATGGGATAGCGGAAGTGCCAGAGATTGCCGTTGACCTCCTGCTGCTCGACCTCGAGATCGGAAATCGCGGTCAACAGTTTGGGGTCCCAGTTCACAAGGCGCTTGTCCTTGTAGATCAGCCCTTCCTTGTAGAGCGTGACGAACACCTCGAGCACGGCCTTGGACAGGCCTTCATCCATGGTGAAGCGTTCGCGTGACCAGTCGGCCGAGGCGCCGAGCCGCTTCAGCTGGTTGAAGATCGCGCCGCCGGATTCGGCCTTCCACTCCCACACTTTCTCGATGAACTGCTCGCGGGTCAGGTCGCGGCGATGGATCTGCTTCTCCATAAGCTGCCGCTCGACCACCATCTGCGTGGCGATGCCGGCATGGTCCATGCCCGGTTGCCACAAGACATTCTTGCCACGCATGCGCTCGAAGCGCACCAATATGTCCTGCAGCGTGTTGTTGAGCGCGTGGCCCATATGCAGCGAGCCGGTAACGTTCGGCGGTGGGATGACGATGGTGAAGGCCTCGGCCCCCTCCTCGGCCCCGGCACCGGCGCGAAACGCGTCGGCCTCTTCCCAGACTTTGGCGATCTTCGGCTCGACGGTTTTGGCGTCGTAGGTCTTTTCAAGCATGGGAAAATGGTCCGCGCTGTCGGGAGTTTTGCTGGTCCGGTGTAAATCGGAAGGTTTTGGCCAAGTCAACCGCCGCGGCTGTCTTGGACCCTAGACGTCAAATAGGCATGGCCATGATCCGATCAAGGAAGACCACTTGCAATCGTCCTTCAAAGAAAGCAGCCACTTGTTGCCTGGGAAAAGGGGGGCTTGACCGCCTTGACCGCCAAGCGTCATCCCAATACCGTACCAACGCTGCTGTAGGGCGCATCGGCTTCCGGCCGGAGGGGCATTGCCCGCCTACGCCACCTCAACCCGCAATGCGCCCATGCCAACGCTCGAACACCACAAGAAACAGGCCAAGCTCTATCTCAAATGGCACCGCGAACGGTACTATCCCGTCGCCGCTGTGATTGGATGGATTTTGCCGCGTTTCCGCAATTTGACCGATAGTCAGATCCTCGATCACGGTTTCAAGCTTGCCGATGCCCAGGAACTGGTTGCCAGGAAGTCAGGCTTCGATAGCTGGCAGGCGCTGAAGAAAGGCCCTCAAACCGTGACTGACCGCATAGCAACAGATGTCGCAAAACCGCACCTCGCCTTCGCCGAGCCGCAGCTCTTTGTCTCCGATATCGAAGCAGCCTGTGATTTCTACCGGCGAATACTCGGCTTCAAGACACGCTTCACCTATGGCGAACCGCCCTTCTACGCACAGGTGTTCCGGGACGGTGCGCGGCTCAACCTGCGCCATGTTGACAAGCCGCCTTTCACCAACAGCCACGGCGACGATCTGCTGGCGGCGACGATTGCCGTCGACAACATCAAGGCGCTGTTTCTGGAGTATCAGGCAGCGATGGCCCCTTTCCACCAGACATTGCGAACCGAGCCGTGGGGCGCCCGCACGTTCATCGTTAGGGATCCCGACGGAAACCTCGTCTGCTTCGCCACCAGCGCGAACTGACCTCACCAAAGAGAAACGGCGCCACGAAGGCGCCGTTTCTCCTGGGCAATCGGTATGGGGACTACTGTGCCCCGCGCGCCACGCGCTCAATCTCCTCGCGCACCAGCCTTTCGACCAGTGTCGGCAGATTGTTGTCGAGCCAATCCTGCAGCATCGGCCGCAGCATCTCTTCGGCCATCTCGTCGAACGTCTTCTTGCTGCGGCTGGCAAACGCATCGGAAAGCTCACCAAAGGCCGCTGCGACCTGCCGGCCGGTGTGCTCGGAAACGATCGCCGGACGCGGCGCATCGCTGGCCGCCGCCGGCCGCACCACGCTTGCATCCGGACGAGACGGCTCGACGACCGGTTCCGTGGCCGACTCGTCCCTGAGATTGTCCACCGGTGGCTGGGCAACCGTCTTGCGGACCTCGCCCGTGTCCGACACCGCCCTCGGCTGCTCACCAACCGCGGCGATCTCGCGCCGCCAATCGGCGACGGGGGCCTCGGTAGCAGGGACAGGACACGGTGCTGGTGCATCGACCGCAGCCGGCTCGGCGGCAACGCGGGCGCTGACCTCGGCAAGTGTCATCGTTGGCTTTGCCGGGGCGGGATCGGGGCGCACCGGCGTTTCCATGCGCGCGATCACCGGCTCGGCCGCCGGCAATTGTGCCTGGACCTCCGCCAGCGTGACCGGCTTCCTGACCTCGGGAGCAGCATGCAGGTCGGCACGAAATGCTTCGACGTCGGGGGCTGCGGCGGCGCTCGACGCCGGCTCCAGATCTTGGAGCAGTTCATCGGCATCGCCCGGCTGCTTGCGGCCGCCGTCGCTGTCCTCAATGATCCGCCTGATGGAAGCCAGTATCTCTTCCATGGAAGGTTCGCGCTGTGCGCTACTTGCCGTTGCCATCGTCACATCCGCCGCCTTTGTGACCCCTGTGGGTTTCCGTTCCGGCAAAGCCGGATCGAATCATGGCGACAGCGTAACCGACAGAGCGCCGCACGAGAATCCCCAATCTGGGGACTTGTGGGATTTCAACAGATAGCGCGATCCCGAACCCAAGAGCAGCGGAGCCAAAAGAGCCCGCTCAAACAGGGAGACGGCAAAGCCCGGGCCGAACGCCCTCAGCGGCCGTCCGGCGTGCGCAGGCCGTACCACTTGTCCTTGACCGCGTTGTAGTGCTCTTCAGGCTTGTATTTCGTCACCTGCAAGCCAAGCCGGTCGACGGACAGACGGCCTGTCGCCTGCAGGATGGCGTAGCTCGCCACCACCACATCATGCTCATAGCCAGCCTGGTTGATCTGGGCGGTGATGACCGTCGCCTGCGCGTTGAGGACGTCGAGCGTGGTGCGCTGGCCGACATTGCGTTCTTCGATGACACCGTTCAGCGCCAGCTTCGCGGCCTCGATCACTTGTCTGTTGGCCGTCAGCTGCTGCTGCGCGGCGGTGTACTCGGTCCAGGCGGCGGTAACGGCCTGGCGGACCTGGTCGCGGCTGACGTCGACCTCGATGCGAGCCTGGCTGAGCGATTCCTTGTCCTGGCGCACGATCGCCGAGGTGCGGCCACCAGAATAGATCGGGATGGTCAGCGTTGCCCCGACACTGGCCGAATTGGTGGTGCCGTCCTGCGAACTGACGCCCGGCAAAGGCGAGGTGTTGCGATAGGCGCTTGAAACGCCGGCGGAAGCCGACAGCTGCGGCAGCAGCGCACCTTCAGCCGATTTCACAGAAAACGCGGCGGCATCGACCAGGTGTTGGGTGGCAAGGATGGCCGGGTGCTCGTTCGCGGCCACCCCGACGGCGGCGGCGAGGCTCGACGGCAACAATTTTGCAACCGGCGAAGCACCCTTGAGCTTGCCCGGTTCGTCGCCGACGATCTGGCGATAGCTTGCCGCACTTGCCAGCGCCTGCGCCCGGGCAGCACTCAGCGATGCCACTGCGGCGGCCCGCGAAGCGTCGGCCTGCGCGACGTCGGTGCGTGTGCCTTCGCCAACCTCGAAGCGCGACCGCGCCGCGCGCGCCGTTTCGGTCAGGAATTGCAGGTTCTGCTCAGTCAACACGGCGACCTGCCGGTCGCGAATGACGTTCATATACGCTTGGGCAGCAGTGAACAGGATGCCCTCTTCAGTGTTGCGCAGGCTTTCGACCGACGCACGGACCTGCGCTTCGGCGGCAGCGACATTGTTCCTGGTCTGAAAGCCGTCGAACAGCGTCTGATTGATCTGGACGCCAAAATTGCCGGTGGTCAGTCGCACGCTTGAGTTGGTGCCGTTGAGATGGCTGCTCGAATAGTCGATATTCGCCGAGCCGGTGACAGTCGGGCGCCAGCCCGACTTGGCGATGGCGACACCCTCATCGGTGACACGGACGCCGGCGCGGGCCGAATTCAGCGAAGAATTGTACTGATAGGCCTTTGCAAGCGCGCCGGAGATGGTTTCGGCCGAAGCGGCCAATGGGGATAGCATGGTCGCCGAAACGAGGACGGCGGTGAAAAGTGACTTTCGTACAGACGGCACGGTTAAACCCTCATTCGTTTTCCATGGGAACCGCGCCGCCCCAGCTTCTCCTTTGAGCAGCTGTAGCGGCGTGTTTCATGTTCCCTGCTGCTCAGCCCCAAAGTGCCCCCAGTCTGGGATCAGCAATGATCGTTCAAATGCAAGCGACCATGACAACGTCTCTCCTGCAAGGCAAAATCATTCAGAATTCGAAGGCGCGAATACGTTCGAACCCCGGTAGTGGCTTAATTGCCGCATTAAACGCGCGTCTTCCGGTTACAACCCCCCCGGCTTTGAAAAAAAGTCGGGCCACGCCGGAATTACCCTGTCCTTCGACGGCGACGAGTCGGCCGCCTTCGGCAAGCTGGTCGAGCAGCGGGGCCGGCACTTCCGCGACACTGCCGCCGATGAAGATGACGTCATATGGCGCGTTGGCTGCATACCCTTGCGGCAACGCCCCCTGAACGACGGTCACATTGCCGCAGCCAAGTGACGAAAGCGTCGATCTAGCGGTTTCGGCCAGCGCCGAATCGCTTTCGAGCGCCACTACGGATCCGGCCAGCCGCGACAGGATGGCCGATGCGTAGCCCGTGCCGCACCCGACATCGAGCGCCGAATCGGTCGGGTTGATCTCAGCCAGCTGGATCAGCTTGGCGAGCGGCGAGGCTTCCATCAGGTAGCGCGCGCCGTCGGCGCCGGCGGCAATGCGGATGTCCTCGTCGATATAGGCGAGATCGCGCTGGGCGGCGCCGACAAAGACCTCTCTTGGCACGACAAGCATGGCGTCGAGCAGCGGCGCGCTGGTCACATCGGTGGTGCGAACCTGGCCGTCGACCATCTTGACGCGAAGCTCGGAGAAATCAGCGCTCATGTCCCAACCAATCCGCTTGCCGCGACAGAACCGCGGTTCATTGTGTCAGGAACTTCAGGCCCCTGCGCTGCTGCGCGGGGGCCCGGGCATTGGAGGCCTCGCCCGGAATCGAACCGGGGTGCAAGGATTTGCAGTCCTCTGCGTAACCACTCCGCCACGAGGCCTCGTTGCTCCCGGCGTTCCACCCGGTTCCAATAGGTTGCGGCGAAAATGCCGTCAAGCGGCGACCGTGCATTCCGAACGGTTTCCTCTGCACCAGCGCGGGGAGCATCCGTCAAATCCTCATTACCCAGGCAACACAACGGCATATTAGCGGATTGTTAAGCATGGCTTGTCGTCGGAAGAAACGCATCCACGGCCCATGCGTTGAGCACGCCAGGAGGCAAAGCCATGCATCAGGCAACGGTGGCAAAAGACAAGAACGCGCCGGCCAGCCTGTCTCTGCCGCAGTGCGGAGAGCTTTTGCACTACGCCATCGATCGCCTGTCCATCGAAGGTGCGGGCAGCCTGTCGCCGCACGACAGGGCAAGGCTTGCCTCAGCCGCGGCAATTCTCAAACAGATCTGTGAGGCACTGGAAGAGCACGCTGGACGCTAAGGCGCGTGATCTTGCGATATCGGCCG
>NZ_RZQG01000949.1:0-2193 GCF_003998635.1 Mesorhizobium sp. M7D.F.Ca.US.004.03.1.1 | reverse complement strand
CAGCATGACGATGGCGGGGTTTGCCTATTTCGCGACGCAAGAAGCCGCCCGCATCAAGTTCGAAGCGACGGCCGACGACGCGCTCAACCGAATCGAGAGCCGCATCGACCTGCATTTGTCGCTGTTGCGCTCGACGCAGGCCCTGTTCGACGCCCGCAACGGCGATATTTCCGGCAACGAGTTCAAGGCGTTCTTCAAAGCGCTCGATGCCGACAACAATTTTGCCGGCTTGCGCGGCATCGGCTATGTCAGGCTGGCGAAGGCTGGAGACGAGGCGGCGGTCGAACGCGATATGCTGCGCGACCATGGCGTCAACCATCCAATCTATCCTGACACCACGCAGCCTTGGCGCACCCCCATCGTGCTGTTCGAGCCGCTCGACCCGTCCAACCAGGGCAGCATCGGCTATGACATGTTCAGTGAACCGGTGCGGCGCGCGGCGATCGAAAAGGCGATGTCGGATGACCACCAGCACGCCAGCGGGCTGGTGCAACTGGGCCAGGACACAGGTGCCGCGCAGACGTTCACCGGCTTCCTCGTCTTCGTGCGGCTCAATGTCGAAACCGCACCCGATGTCATCAATGCGTCCAGGTCCTCCACGGCCGGTTTTCTCTATGCGGCTTTTCGGGCTCGCGACCTGTTCCAGACCGCGCTCAGCCGGTCGCCGCTGCTGCCGGTCAACACCGAAATTTACGATGGCGACGGCGCGGTGAACGGCGACAATCTGTTGTTCCGGTCGGAGACGCCACCGGCTTCGACCTTTGGGGACAGGCTGCTGGTCACCCGCAAGATAATGGTGGCCGGCCGGCCATGGACTGTCCTGTTCCGGCCGACGAGCGCCTTCTCGCAGCCGTCGTCGCGCGCCATTCCGGTTATGCTGGGGCTGTTCGGCCTGTTGCTGGCGGGCGCCATCGCGCTGGTGGCGCGGTATCAGGAGCGGGCCTATGAGGCGGCGTCGCGCTTGCACGAAACGACGGAAAAGAGCCTGCTCGAAAAAGACCTGATGCTGCAGGAGATGAAGCATCGCATCAAAAATTCGATCACCAGGGTGCTGGCGATCGCGCGCCAGACGGCATCGCGGGCCACCGACGTCAACGAGTTTTCCGCATCCTTCTCGGCCAGGCTGCAGGCGATGGCGGCATCCCAGGACATGCTGACGCGCTCGCGCTGGCAGAAGGCCGATCTTAGCGATCTCCTGCGCATCGAACTGGGTCAGGTGTTCGGCAAGGATCTGCCCGATGAGCTGTTGTCGGGGCCACAGGTGCTGCTCGACGAAACCACGACGCAAGCGCTCGGCCTCACCTTCCACGAACTGGCGACGAACGCGCTGAAATACGGCGAAGCCGGCAATTCGGCCAATACCCTGAAGGGCGACTGGGCGCTGAAGGTGGACTGGTCGCTCGAAGGGCGCGGGCGCGACAGGACGCTGGCTCTCAACTGGCGCGAAACCGGGCAGAAGAAACTCGAAGCACCCGCCAAGACCGGATTCGGCACCAAGCTGATCGATCTCAACGTCACGCGCGAATTGCGCGGCACGATCAAGCGTGATTTCCGGGCCAATGGGCTGAACGTGGAAATCAAAATCCCTCTGGCAAACTGACGGTGATCGTCAGGCGGCCAGGATCAAGCACTAAACAAATGAAAATCCGGAGGCCGGCGAACCGGTCTCCGGATCAGGTCTCGGTATCGCCGAACTAGTTGCAGCGCGCGGTGTAGATCCGGCCGCGATGATCGCGATACTGGCAATAGCCATTGCGCAGATTGCGCACCAGCAGGCCGGAACCGGCACCCACGGCCGCGCCGATCAGCGCGCCCTTGCCGCCGCCGACCAAGCCGCCGACACCGGCGCCGATCAAGCCGCCGCCAACCACGTCCTGCTCGGTAGAGGTGCAGCCACTGACCGCGACCACAGCAACCATGGCAATAAGCATCTTCCGCATAGAGTCACTCCTCACTTTGTGTCCTCACTTTAATAAGCTCCAACCGCCATTTAGCATGAAATGGCGCCCGTTGCCCGCTCGAATTTATTGTTGGCTAAGATAGTTTTTTTCGGGGCGCGCCGTGTTTGACGCAACGACGATATTTGAGATCTCCAAGGATGCGTCAAGACTGCCGTCCGGGCCGACCTTCCACACCACCTGGTCGTAGTCGTCTTCGAGCGCCGGGTCGACCGTAAGGCATTTGGCGACGATG
>NZ_RZQG01000948.1:0-2194 GCF_003998635.1 Mesorhizobium sp. M7D.F.Ca.US.004.03.1.1 | reverse complement strand
ACGACGGTCCGCTCGAGTTCTGGATCGCGCGTCGCTTCGGTGCGCCAACGGTCGATCCCTATCTCGACACACTGTGCGCGGCCACAGACATGCTGGCTCGCGGCATCACTTGCGTGCAGCACCTTCAAGGCAGGCTGTTCGGCGATCCGGACACCTTCGAGGCCGAAGACGATCGCATTCTGGAAGCCTATCGGGACGCCGGCATGCGGGTCTCGTATTCGCGCGGTCTGACCGACCAGTGCCGCTTTGTCTACGATGCTGATGACACGTTCCTGGCGACATTGACGCCATCTGAGCGCGAGGCAGTCGACCATCTTGTCGCCCAACCTGTCGAGCCTGCAGGCGAGCAGCTCACATCGAGCTACCACGCGTTGCGCGGGCGTTGGCAAGGCAAGGCAGATGGACGGATTGCCGTCCAGTTGGCCCCGGTCAATCTGCACTGGTGCAGTGACGAACTGCTACTGCGCGCGGAGGATGTCTCTCGGGCCGACAACGTGCCCATGCATATGCATGTCGTGGAGACACCATATCAGGCCGTTTATGCACAGTTGCGCAGTGGCGGGAAAAGTGCCGTCGGTCATCTGGACGCGCTCGGCCTGCTTTCGCCGCGTCTTACCATGGGCCATTCGGTATGGCTCACCAGTGACGACATCCGCCGTGTCAGGCGCAGCGGCGCCTGCATCTGTCACAATCCCGGTAGCAATTTCCGCCTGATGAGCGGGTTGGCGCCGGTCTCCCGTTTCCGCGCCGAGGGCATACCCGTTGCAATCGGCATAGACGAGGCAGGGCTTTCGGACCGGCGTGACATGATGGATGAAATGCGACTGGCCTGGGCACTGCTTCAGTCCCCCGGCCACGGTGAAACGCCGGTCGATGGTCGCGAAGTGTTGCGCATGGCGTTGGACGACGCAGCTGCCACCACACCGTTTGGAGGAACCATCGGACGCATCGAACCTGGCTATTCGGCAGACCTGATCCTGCTGTCCTGGGACAGAATCGCCGGTGCGTATTTCGACGTCGCTGACGGCAATGTGTCGGCGCTGCTGCGCCGCATGGTCTCATCCAGCGTGCGCACCGTGCTGGTTGCGGGCCGTATCGTCCATGACGAGGGGCAATCCACGATGGTCGACATCGCGACAGCGATGGATGAACTGGGGCAGCGAACCAAGGCCGCGGCGGCGCTCGACCCCGTTGGCCGTGTGGCGACCGCTGCAGCATTGGAGAGCGGCATGCGCCGTTTCTATAACCGTATGCCTTGGATTGACTGGCGATCAATCACTGGGGAGAGCGCTCTATGGAAAAGATGATCTTCGGGGTTGCGTTGTCAAAAAAACGCGTCGCGCCGATCTGCCGCCCTGTAAAGGGTTTGCCATCGGGGTGGGTGCGGCTAGATTTGAGACGTGCCGCATTCTGTGGCTGCGGCCGCGAGACGGTTGTCTATAAGGGTTTTCGTCAGCCTGCGCGCGCAGGTGTGATCGCTGGCCATCAAATGATGGGGACTGTAAGGGAAAGTACAGTTGCTTGCCTGGCCGCCGGTCAGCGCGTAGCGGTCTATCCTTATGTCGGCTGCGGCCACTGCGAGGTCTGTATCGCACGCAATGCCAGTCTGTGCGAGGTTTCACTCACAAAGCTTGGTACGGATGTGGACGGGGGCTGGGCGACTGGCATCGTGGTGCCAGGCAATGTCTGTGTGCCGCTCTCGGACAACACACCTGACGATCTCGCGGCGCTGGCCGGCTGCAGCCTTTCGACGGCCTATTCCGGCCTTCGCCGGGTCGGGCTGAAGCGCGGCGACCATCTCCTCGCCTACAACGCCGGCAGCCTCGGCTTGAGTGCCATCGCAATCGCAGCGGAACTGGGTGCCCGCGTCACCGTCGTCGAGCCGAATTTTGTCAGGCAGCGCGTTGCCAAAGAACTCGGTGCGCAAGACATTCTAGACGAACATGACCCGGACCTGGAGGCGAAAATCGCCGCCGTTGGAACGACGCAGGCGTTCGATGTAGCCTTTGACCCCACCAACGACGAGGCCTCACGCCGGCGTTGCCTTAATGCGCTTCGGCACGGAGGCCGCCTGGTGATGGCTGGCGAATGGAATGGGCCGACGATAACCGATACCCATACGATCATCGCCAAGCAGCTGACCTTAATCGGATCATGGGCGTTCTCGCAGGACGAGCAGCTTGCCGTGCTGCGC
>NZ_RZQG01000947.1:0-2195 GCF_003998635.1 Mesorhizobium sp. M7D.F.Ca.US.004.03.1.1 | reverse complement strand
GTCCAGCCAGTTCCGGTTTTTCCAGATAGGTCTTGAAGAGGCGTTTCAAGGCAGGCTCCAGGAATTGAGGCGAGGGACCACCCGGCGGCGCGGGCGCCGCCGGGTGAACACATGGCGCGTGTGGGCCTAGCGCAGACCTTGCGCGGAAAGCGCCATGATCGCATCAGCCTGGTCCGGGCGTACGATGCCCTGGCCCGTATCGATGTCGGAGGGTGCCAGGCCCACCTTCTTGTTCAGGTAGGCTTCCATCACTGGCATGAAGCCTTGCATGTAGGGCTGCTGGTCCACCAGGGCCTGCACATAGCCCTTCTGCATCTGCTGCAGGACTTCCGGCACCAGATCGAAGCCGCCAAGGAGGACCTTGCCGGGCGCGACACCGCGGTCCTGCAGGGACCGCGCAACGCCCGCGCACCAGAAGCCGGTGTCGAAATAGGCTGTGGTGTCGGGATGCGCGTTGAGATAGGCGCCGACACGATCGGACGTGACCGCAAGGTCCGTTCCGCTGTCGATCCGCTCCCATGAGACCTGGCGGTCGGGATGGGCGGCCTTGTACTCTTCCAGGAACTGCATCACGCCTGCGCCGCGACTTTCCGACCAGTTCTGGCCGGGTGCGGAAATGCCGACCAGAACCTTGATCGGCCCTTCTTTCGGGAAGCTCTCGGAAATCGCCTTGCCGAGCGAATAGCCCGCCGGCTTGAAACCTTGCCCTATGAAGGCCTGCCGGGCATTGCCCTTGGCGCCTTCCGTGTCATCGACATTGACCGCAATCACCAGGACGCCGGCGTCTCGCGCTTCCTTGATGACGTCGTCGAACGCCTTGTTGTCGACGATCGAGGTCAGCAAGGCATCCGGCTTGGCGGCAAGTGCTGCGCGCATGTTGGCGAGCTGCTGCTCGACCGAACCCTCGGTCTGCGTGAAGATCATGTTGCACTTGGCTTCGACCTTGCCGCAGGCATCGTCATAGCCCTTCTTCACCGCCTGCCAGAAGGTGTTCGAGGCCGACGAATGGTGCGTAAAGACGATGTTGAGCCCATCAGCGCTGGCGATGGAAGGCCCGGCGAACAGTGTCGTAGCGAGCAAAAGCGTTGCAGTCAGTCGTTTCATTACTATTCCTCCCGTTGAGTGTACTTCAGATGTCCGCCTTGTCGGAGACGCGGCGATGGACGGTGTAGGCCCGACCGAGGTCGGGATTGAGTTCCAGCCCGAGGCCCGGGCCGGGCGGCACGGTGATCATGCCGTCCTTGACTTCAGGCAGCGCGGTCACAAGGTCGCGATACCAGGTCCGGTAGAATGCCCTCACACTCTCCTGTACGAGTGCGTTGGGCGCGTTGAGAGACAAATGTGTGGACGCCGCCAGAACCACGGGCCCGGTGCAGTCGTGCGGGGCGACCGGCAGGTGCCAGGCCTCCGCCATCGCGGCGATCTTGCGTGCTTCCGAAAGTCCGCCGCACCAGGAAATGTCCAACATCACGATGCCTGCAGCGCCGGTCTCCAGCAGATCCCGGAATGCCCAGCGACTGCCCAAGGTTTCTGACGCCGAGATCGGCGCCGGGCTCGCTGCCTCATAGCGCTTGAGATCGCCGAGGCTGTCCATGCGGATCGGATCCTCGTGCCAGTATGTGCCATAAGGTGCGAGCGCCTTTGCGATCTTGATCGCGGGCAGGAGCTGCCACATCGAATGGAACTCGACCATGATGTCGATCCTGTCGCCGACCGCCCTGCGGATCTTCTCGAAAGGCTGCAACGCAGCCTTGAGGTCGGCGGCGCTGATATCCTGCCCCCTGCTTTTCTCGGCGGCATGGTCGAAGGGCCAGATCTTCATGGCCGTGATACCGTCTTCAAGGAGCTCCGCCGCCAATTCGTCGGCGCGGTGGAGAAACCCGTTCAGGTCGTCGTAGCCTTGCTTTGTGCCGAGACCATAGTTTGCGGTGGTCTGTCCCTTGCCGTCCTTGATGTATTCGGTGCCGGCGCAAGTGTTGTAGGTGCGGATGGACTGCCGTGAAAAGCCTCCAAGAAGCTGCGCTATCGGCTGGTTTGTCGCCTTGCCGAAAATGTCCCAGAGCGCGATGTCGAAGGCGGAATTGCCGCGAACCTCGACGCCACTCGAGCGGAAACCGAGATAGCCAACCAGATCCGCGGAAAGCAGATCGATCTGCAGGGGATCGCGGCCGATGACGCGTGGCGCAACATATTCG
>NZ_RZQG01000946.1:0-2196 GCF_003998635.1 Mesorhizobium sp. M7D.F.Ca.US.004.03.1.1 | reverse complement strand
GATCGGTGGGCTCGGGACCGGCTGCAGGCGACGGTGCCGAGACCGGCGTGACAGTCGCTGCTTCGGCGGATGTGGCTGCAACCGCCGCCGTGTCCGGCGCATTGGCGGTTGGCCCGCCGGAGGCCGCGGTGGCGGCAGGCTGCTCCGCGATCGCGCCTTCGACCGGTGGCAGCCCGCTGTCATCGGCGCCTTGCGCCGTGGTGATTTTGGGCGCCAGTGGTTGCACGGCCGCACCAGGGGCAGGCTTTTCCTCGGGAAGGGCGGCGGGCGGCGCGACCACCTCGCCGGCAATGGCCTGAGCAGCGTCGAGCAAGGCGCGGTCGCCTTCCGACAGCCTGGTGCGGTCGATCTTGCCAAGCTTGGCGCGAACGTCCTCGATGGTGCCCGAGGTGACCGTGGAAAGGCTGGCATAGAGCAGGGCGCGTGGATCGTCCTGGTTGGTGTTGCCGCCACGACCCTGCTCGGCCCGCGCCGAAGCAAAAGCCGACAGCTCGTTCAGGCCGTCGATCGCGGCGCGGCGGGCGATGCGCAGATAGATCACCTTCTCGCGCTCGGGATCCATCATCGAGGTGATGTCGCCCAGCTTGTCCTGGCTGATCGACATATGCAGCGCGATGACACCGGAGACGAAGGAGTCGGCGAACTGGCTGGCATAGGGCGAATAGAGGTAGCGCTCGACATACTGGGTGGAGGCAAGCGCGAAGCGTGCCGCGTCGCCTTGCGCGACTGCAATGCCGACCGAACGGCGAAGTGCGGCTTCCTCGACCAGCGTGCCGGGGCTGAGCAATCTTGCCTCGTCGAGCAGACCGAGTGCGGCCGCCGGCTGGTCGCCGGCAAGCAGCGAGCCTTTGACCAGGGCAAGGAAAGCGCCGAGATCGGGAGGCAGCGCCATGGGATCGATCGGCCCCAAGACTTCGATAGCCTCGCCGGGCCGGCCGTTGAGGTAGTCGATAACGCCTTTGGCTATGGCAAGGCTTTGCGGGTCCGTCGTGGCGCGCGACGTGGCGGCTTCGACGGTGATCGGGTTTCCGCCGCTCATGCCGTAGACAAGCAGGGCGCGAAAGTTCTTGGGATCCTTGTAATCCTCGGCATCCGCCGCGCGCAGGCGCGCATCCGCCATCTCCAGCAGCTTGGCCTGCATCGGCAGGGCGGCATGATCGCCGGCGGCTATGCGATCCTGGATCAGCTGCAGCGAGCGCACCAGTTGATACGGCTGCAGCGCATCCTGGGCAAAGCCGGCCGAAGGGTATCCGCCGGTCAGCAGCAACAGGCCAATCAACCGGCTGGTGACGGCCGCTCGCCTCATCCGCCAGTCGCCATCAGGATTTCGATGCGGCGGTTCACGGCCGACAATGGATCTGCGGGATCCTTCGGCTGGCGATCGGCGAAGCCGGCGACCTCGGTGATGCGGCGTTCGTCGACGCCACCGCGCACGAGCATGTAGTAAGCGGAATGCGCGCGCGCCGTCGACAGTCGCCAATTGTCGTAGCTGTCGCTGCGGAACGGCCGGGCGTCAGTGTGGCCGTTGATGCTGATGGTGCCCTTCTGGCTGTTGACGATGCGGCCGATCTTCTCCATCGCCAGTACCAGTTCGCGGCTCGGCAGCGCCGAGCCAACCTCGAACATGCCGAAGTCGAGCTGGTCGGTGATCGAGATGACGACGCCCTTGTCTGTGGCTTCGACGGAGACGCCGTCGTGCAGCTTGTCGCCGGGCTTGAAGGCATCGGCCAACTGCCGCTTGACGTCGGCTGCGGCCTTGACGGCAGCCGCGGTCGGCGCCTTCTCGTCGGTGTCGGGCTTGGCAGGCTTTTGCGCATCGGCCTCGACCTTGGCCGCATTCGCGTCCTTGGTGTCGCCCGGCTTGGTCTCGCCCGGTTTGATCTCGCTTGGCTTCGTGTCGCCGGCCTTGGCCATTGCCGTGGCGGGGTTCGCGGCCTGCTTGCCTGTCGCGTCCTTGGCTAGCGGCTCGAGCGGCGCGGCCGCGACAGGCGGTACGGCTTTGACTTTGGGCACTTGCGTTTCGGCGGTCTTGTCACCGGGCTTGACCGGATCGCCCTCGATCCTGGTGCGCTCGGCACTGGCCTCGGCGGCGGGTGCCGCCACCTGCTGCGACCAGAAATCCGGCTCGAAGGGATCGCGATAGGAGGCGCCGCCGGAGGCGCCCGTCGCCGGGGCCAGTGCCGAGCGCACCAGGAT
>NZ_RZQG01000945.1:0-2198 GCF_003998635.1 Mesorhizobium sp. M7D.F.Ca.US.004.03.1.1 | reverse complement strand
CGCCGAAATGCTGGTTGTCGAGCACGATCAGGTCGAGATTTTTCGGCCGCGCCACCGAGATCGTCGCCAGCGAACCGAACGCCATCAGCTGTTCGCCATCTCCGGTAATAACCATGACCCGCTTGTCGGGCTGGGCCTGGGCAAGCCCGAGGCCGATCAGCGCAGCCCCCCCCATGGCGCCCCACAGATAGTAGTTGTCGTTGCGGTCGCCGGCGGCATGCACGTCGTAGCTCGGCGAGCCGAGACCGGTCACGACCAATGCGCCGTCGCGGGCGTCGAGCAGCTTCTTCACCGCAACCCGGCGGTCCATCGTGGGTAAATTCATGTCGCTCACCACTTCTTCTTGCCGAGCAGCCGCTGCCCGATCAGCACGGCGATCTGCTGATCCGCGTCGAAGGCCATCAAGGCTGCTTGCGCCACTGTCTCCACGAGGTCGGGACCGGTTTCGGCGCGCAGCACCCTGAGGCCGATCGCCTTCAGCGAGGCCTCCGTCGCCTGCCCCATCGGCACCTGCCACGGATTGAACTCGGCCCATTCGCCGCGCATCGTCACCAGGACGAGCAAGGGAAAGCGCGCCTGCACGGGAAGTGACAGCATGTTGATGCAGTTGCCGACACCGGAGGATTGCATGAGCACGACGCTCCGCTTGCCACCGAGCCAGCAGCCGGCGGCGATGGCGATGCCCTCTTCCTCCGTCGTCAGCACGTTGGTGACGACCTCGGGATCCTCACTGAAAAGGCGGATCAATGTGGTATGGCCGGCGTCCGGCACATAGGACATATGGCTGATGCCGGCAGCCTTGAGCACGTCATAGACCTGATCTGGCCACTGCTTTTCAGACACCGCCGGAGCGGCTGCAAGCGCTGCTGCTTGCGGATGTTTTGCTTCTACGCTCGCCGTCACCTTGGACCTCCGGGAATTTGGATTGGAACCAGGTTACCTCGGCCGTCCGATCTAATCTTCGTCTCTTTCTTGTGACCAGATATAATGATATTCAATAGCTCATGGAATTGTCGCAGCTACGCACCCTGATCCACGTCGCTGAACTCGGCAGCCTCAGCAAGGCTGCCGACCGGCTGCACATCGCGCAGCCGGCGCTCAGCCGGCAGGTGCGCATGCTGGAGGAGGAATTGGGCTTTGCCCTTTTCCTGCGCCACGGACGCGGCATGGTGCTGTCCGAGCAGGGCAAGGAGGTGCTGACGCACGCCATGCGCGTGATGGCCGAGATCGACGAGATCCGCGCCACGGCCACGCCCGCCGATGCGCCGCTGACCGGCGAAGTGGCCATCGGCCTGCCACCCACCGTGGCCGACATTATCTCGCTGCCGCTGGCGGCCGCCTTCGGCAAGGCCCACCCCAAGGCCAAACTCAGACTTGTCAGCGCCTACACCGGCTATTTGCTGGACTGGATGCACCGCGGCGAGGTGGACGTCGCGGTGCTCTACGACCCACGCATGGCACGTTCACTGCGCTCGCGCCCGCTGCTCCTGGAAAACCTCTTCCTGATCGGACCGCCGGACGCGGGATTTTCAACCGTGCGCGCCGTATCGTTCGCCTCGCTCGCCGGCAAGCGCCTACTGCTGCCCAGCATCAAGCACGGGCTGCGCATCATCGTCGAACGCTGCGCCACGGATGCCGGCATCACGCTCGATGTCGGCATCGAAGCGGATTCGTACTCGGCGCTGAAGGACCTGGTGCGCAACGGACATGGCTGGACGATCCTGCCGCTCGCTCCCATCCATGCCGACGTGACCGCCGGGCTGCTCACCGCCGCGCCGTTGATCGACCCGGTGCCTGTGCGCCGCCTGATCCTTGCGTACCCGGCGGACCGGCCTGCCTCGCGGCTGGCGCGGTTTGCCGGACAAGCGATAGAGGACGTCGTCAAGGATCTTGTCGGGCGGGCCGTCTGGGTTGGCCAGCTTCTCGGCCCCCCGCCATAAGCATTCGAATTCTGCTATATCTGCTCACGTCTGCCTTGCATTGCTGACAGGACATGGAGGCGCGATAGTGAGGCCGCAGCAAGACGAAAAGCCGGACAAACCCCATGGAATCCTATCAGGACATTCGCGATGCCGTCGCCAGGCTGTGCGCGCGCTTTCCCGGAGAATACTGGCGCGCACTCGACAGGGACATGACCTACCCCGGTGAATTCGTCGCAGCGTTGACGCAGGCCCGCGCCACCATACGCCTCGGGGATC
>NZ_RZQG01000944.1:0-2205 GCF_003998635.1 Mesorhizobium sp. M7D.F.Ca.US.004.03.1.1 | reverse complement strand
CTTCTTCTCGCCTGTCGACAAGATGATGCTGGTCGAGATCATTTTGGGCAAGAAGACCGGCGACAAGGCGCTGGCCACGGCAATCGATTTCGTCCGTGCCATCAAGAAGACGCCGATCGTCGTCAACGACACGCGCGGCTTCTACGTCAACCGCTGCGTGCTGCGCTACATGTCGGAAGCCTACAAGATGCTGATCGAAGGCGTCCCGGCGCCGATGATCGAAAATGCTGCGAAGGCCGCCGGCATGCCGGTCGGACCCCTGGCGCTGACCGACGAGACGGCCATCGACCTTGCCCAGAAGATCATGAAGCAGACCATCAGGGACCTGGGCGACAAGGCGGTCGATCCAAAGCAGATGGCGCTGATCAACACCATGGTCGACGATCACGGCCGCTTCGGTCGCAAGAACGGCAAGGGTTTCTACGATTATCCGGCGAAGCCCGCCAAGAAGAAGCTGTGGCCGGGTCTCAAGGATCTCTATCCGCAGCTTGCGCCCGAGAAGGTCGATTATGAGGAGTTGCAGCAGCGGCTGCTGGTCACCATCGCGCTTGAAGCGGCCCGGGTGATGGAAGAGGGCATCGTCACCGACCCGCGCGAGGCCGATGTCGGCTCGATCCTCGCCTTCGGTTTCGCCCCCTACACTGGCGGCGCGCTGTCCTACATCGACGGCATTGGCGCCAGGGCGTTCGTCAAGATCGCCAAGAAGCTGCAGAAGAAATACGGCGCCGAGTTCAAGGCGCCCAAGCTGCTGCTCGACATGGCGGAGAAGGGCGAGAGCTTCTATCAACGTTTCGATCCCTATGCGAAAGGCGACGTGAAGCAGGCAGCCTGACGCCGACCCGATGTATGTCTGGGTGCGCATGGCGCGCATGATGGCCACGGCGCGCAGCCGTGGCCCCTATATGATGGGTGGCGAAAGCCGGCTGGCTTTTCGCTGCCTGCCGACCGACATCGATTTCAACATCCATCTTAACAATGCGCGCTACATGATGCTGGCCGATCTCGGCCGCATTGATTTATTTATGCGCGCGGGCCTCATCAGGCTGGCGAGGACAAATGGCTGGGCGCCGATGATGGGCGGGCTGCAGACGGTCTATGCGCGCGAGATCAGGCTGTGGCGTCGCTTCGAAGTGGTGTCTTCGATCGAGACTTGGGAAGGCACCCAGGTTATAGGCAAGCATCGTTTCGTCCTCGACAATGGCGAGACAGCCGCCTTGATCATGACGACGGCCGGCGTCTATGACCGCGGGGCTCGGCGCTTTCTCGATATCGACGAGGTCGTCGCAGCACTTGGCCGCGCGGCAAACCCGCGACCTCTAACCCAGGCAGAACGGATTTTCATGACGTCGCACCAGGGTCTGCGCAGCTTGGCCAAGGGTGTCGATTGATCCCGGGAATCGGAATTTGTGGGGCCACAGCTTACACGCGGCGTTGTGGGGCGGGCGGTGGACAAAACGGCATTCCAAGACTAGAAGGGAAAGGTATTTTTTCCTGCATTGAAGGAGAGCAAGACGTGCTCTCGCATGACCGTGTCTGGGCCGCCATCGATGCTCTTGCCGAGCGCTATTCGCTTTCGGCCTCGGGACTGGCCAAGCGCGCGGGGCTCGATTCCACCGCCTTCAACAAGTCGAAGCGTTTGTCTTCGGATGGTCGGCCGCGCTGGCCGTCGACCGAATCGCTTGCCAAGATCATCGAGGCGACGGGCGCTTCGCTCGATGAATTCACCGGTCTGATCGAAGGCCGGCCCGGGATCAGCAATAGTGCTTCGACCAGCCATGCCGCTTCGGTCGCCCGCAGACGCTCCGTGCCGTTGCTCGGCTTTGCCCAGGCCGGCGCCGGCGGCTTCTTCGACGATGCCGGCTTTCCGGCCGGGCAGGGTTGGGATCTGGTCGAACTGCCGGCACAATCGACCGAGAGTTCCTATGCGCTGCAGGTGCAGGGTGATTCCATGCTGCCGCTCTACCGCAATGGCGACGTCCTCATCGTCGAACCGGGCGCCATCACCCGCAAGGGTGATCGCGTCGTCGTCAAGACCACCGGCGGCGAGGTGATGGCCAAGGTGCTCGAGCGCCAGACCGTCAAGTCGATTGCGCTGATCTCGCTCAATCCCGATCATCCCGACCGCGATATTCCCATGCACGATGTCGAGTGGGTGGCGCGGATTGTGTGGGCAAGCCAGTAGGTCAGGCTCGTGCGGCTCCTTCA
>NZ_RZQG01000943.1:0-2210 GCF_003998635.1 Mesorhizobium sp. M7D.F.Ca.US.004.03.1.1 | reverse complement strand
CAGCAGAGCCAGCGTGGCGGGGTCCGGCGCCACGCCGAGTTCGTCGCGCAGCAGCCGCGTGCAGGTCTCGCCCTGGCGCTCGGCCGCCGCCCGGTCGCCGGCCGCCAGATGGGCGCGGATCAAATGGCGGTGGGCGCTTTCGCTCAGCGGGTCGAGGGCAGCGAGGCGCGTGGCGTGCAGCACCGCGTCGCGCGGTTCGCCCCCGGCGATTTTGGCTTCCACCAGCCGCTCCAGCGCCTGCACCAGCCGGCTGCGCAAGGCCTCGCGGCGGAAGAACACCCATTCCTCGAATTCGGGACAATCCGGCAGCGAGAAGCCGGCGAGATAGTCGCTGGTGTAGAGGCCGGCAGCATCGTCGAGAAGACCGGCGTTGCAGGCATGCTCGAAGGCGCTTGCATCGGCCTCGACGGACAGCGGCGCGCGCACCACCAGGGATGCCGCACTGGCTGATATGACCTCCTCGCCGAAGGCGATGCGGATCTTGTACAGCGTGCGCCGTAGCCGCGCGCGGGCGGCTTCCGCGTCGGCTTCGGGCCACAGCAGCGTGGCGGCGACGTCGCGCGCCACCGGTCCGCCTGCTTCGGCCAGGTAGATGACGAGCGCCGCCGCCTTGCGCAGGGCAAGCTCTATCGGCCGCCCGTTCAGCCGGAACTCCGGAAAGCCCAGAAGTCTGAGTTGTATCAGCTCCATCGATCCGCACGCGGCCGCACAAGGGTTTCGAGAGGACGTTGAGGGGACGCCGGCCGTCTATCCCCGGTTTCGAGCCAATCCGGCCCGATCAACTCCCTTGGAGCGAGAAATGTCACCGGTCAATACATCAAGCCGCCGCACAGCAGAACCGTTTGCCGGCGCCCCTGCCGCCGGCCATGGAGGCTGAGCCATGTGCCAGACCTGCCTCTCCTGGTACGCGCGCTGCGTCGCCCCCTATTTCGTCCATGCCGGCTGTTCGGCCAGCGCCTTTTCGCGGATGCGCGGGCGCGTCATCCCGAGGGCCGAAGGTGTCGTCGTCGAGGTCGGCTTCGGCTCGGGCCTCAACCTGCCCTATTACGATGCCGCCAGAGTGGAGCGGCTGGTCGGCGTTGATCCCGACGGCACCATGCTCGGCCTCGCCGCACCGAAGAGCCGCGCCTCACCCTTCGCCGTCGAATGCATCCGGGCCAGTGGCGAGAGCCTGCCTTTGGCCGATGGCTTCGCCGACACGGTGGTCGTCACCTATGCCTTCTGCACCATTCCAGACCCTCAAGCCGCGCTGAGCGAAATCCGGCGCATCCTGAAGCCGACGGGCCGGCTGATCTTCATCGAGCATGGCCAGGCCGAGGGGCCGCGTTGCCGGAGGTGGCAGGAGCGCCTGAACCGGCTGTGGGGATCGATCGCCGGCGGCTGCCACCTCAACCGCGATCCGCTGCACCTGATCGGCGGGGCGGGCTTTCGCCTGCTCGAAGTCCAGCACGGCCGGTTTCCCCTGCCCTTCTGGCAATTGGGCAGCCACCACGCCGGCATCGCGGCGGCTGGCTGACCGGTCCTTGCCGGCCACCCTCACCGGAAACCGACGAGCGACCTCAGCATCGCCGCGGGGCCAACCGCCTCGCGGCCCGTCTGCCGAAACCAGGCCTGTCCCGCACATCGTCGTCAATGGCTCGCCTATCCCCCAGCCAGCCTCGGCAACAAAAAGATCTCCGCCCCCTGCGGCAGCTTCTTCGACCACGTATCGCGATAGATCGTCCCGTCGATGGCGACGGCGATGCCTTTGTCGATCCAGGGCTCGAGGCCGGGATACTGTTCAGCCAGCTTCCTGAACAGCTCCCTTATGTCCTTGGCCTCGACCTCGACCTTGCTGTTGCCTCCGGCGAGCGCGCCAAGCGAACCCCAGAGCGTTACTTCGACCATTCCCGTTCCGCCTCGATCGCCGCCAGGATGCGCGGCGGCGACATCGGGATATGCGTCATGCGCACGCCCGCGGCGTTCGACACCGCGTTGGCGATCGCCGCCAGCGGCGGCACGATCGACGTCTCGCCGACACCGCGCACCCCGTAGGGATGGTTGGGGTTGGGGATCTCGAGGATCTGCGTGTCGATCATCGGCAGGTCCGAGCAGACGGGGATGCGGTAGTCGAGGAAGCCCGGGTTCTGCAGCCGGCCGTCCTTGCCGTAGATATACTCCTCGTTGAGCGCCCAGCCGATGCCTTGCGCGGCACCCCCCTGGTACTGTCC
>NZ_RZQG01000942.1:0-2210 GCF_003998635.1 Mesorhizobium sp. M7D.F.Ca.US.004.03.1.1 | reverse complement strand
TTCCTCGTCATGCTGCTGTTCGGGATCTTCGCCTTCGGCTGGTCGATGAACTCGGTCTCCAGTGTTCGCTATACGCTGGAGACGTCCTCGCGTTCGCTGCAGCTTCAGAACACGCTGACCCAGGCCGACATCCAATCGATCGCCACTCAGAAATTGCAGGCCCTGGGTTTGAAGGATGTGAACGTCACGATCGCCATCGACCCGGCGAGCGGCGGCTTCCGCATGGCGCATCTGACCGCCACCTACGCCTTTGTCATCGACTTCCCTTACTTCAGCGCCTTCCCGATCAACTACGCGACAACCGTTACCGTGCCGCTGGTCGGCGGCTAGGCTCTGACAGGACAGCGATCGGCGAGACCGCGCGCTGGGCGCTGCTTACTTGTACGCCTTGAGCGCGATCAGACCACAGAGGATGATTATCGCCGTCAGGATCAGCGCCCACGACACGACGTTATGCGATAGACGCCTCCGGCGACCGCGCAGGGCCTGGTCTCGCCAGAGTTTAGCCTGATCAGCTCCTATGTTTAGTTTATCCACGCTCCCTCCCCATGAGCAGAATGCGACTCAGCTGCATGAACGGTCGAGCGAGCATGCCCGTCCGCGAAGCTGAACGGAATGGGGGTGTGGGGCCTCATGCCCTACGTCTTCCTTGTGTTGGCGCCAAAGCCGCGCGCGCGAGGACATTCGCCGCTTCCCAAAGGTCAGAGACCGAGCGTCTGACTGGCTTCCAGATGCATCAAAACTACCGAAGGTGCGATCGTCACGTCCGTGTCAGGTTGACGGGTGGCCTCGACCAAAACGGCCGCTGCCTGTTCAACCCGATCGGCCGCATGGTCGACCTGGTCGAGCTTCTTCGCCAGGCGGCCGCGCAGGGTCGAAAGCCGTGTTGCGTGGTAGGCGGCGCTTCGCTTTCGGCCGTCCAGGGTGAGCGGTTCAAAGAGCATCGTGACGGCTCCTCACTGTACGATGGCCACCTATACGCCGCCTCTTCACGGTTCGCGATTCCCTCAAAAGGAGAACGCCCTATCCCTTTGGTCCCGACCCCGGCTCCTCCTCAGAGCTGGGTCCGGGTATGGGTGCTAGTCGTTCTGGATGACCATGTCCCCCGATGGGTTTTGACCGTCGCAGTGACGAGTGGGCGAAACTGACGCCTCCAGAAATGAGCAGACATCGCCAAGGCGATCAGGGCGACTGCGAGAGCCGCAATATTGATCCAGTCCATCTTCCCGCCCGCCATACCGACTATCGACCGTCACAGGAAAGAACTGGCACCGCAATTGGCACCGGACGGCTAGGGCGACGACAGCCTCATGGCTTTCGCAGGTCAAGTACGGCACAACCATTCGCGCTAGCGATTTTCTTCAAAGCTTGGTCATTGGTGACGAGCAGAAAACCGTTCTGGATGCAGGTGTCGGCAATGAGGGCGTCTGCGCTGTTGCTCGGCCTTTTCTTCTCACGGTCCAGCTGATCCTTCAGTTCGCTATAGAGGGATGCGGGGCCGGTCCATTTCGCCTCACCCCATCGAGACATACCCCACACCGCAGTCTCGGTCGGAACTCGAACATGCGTGACTGCGGTGACCATGGCTTGGAGAGCGTTTCGCTTTGTGGGATCGGATGTCCGCTCGATTTCGTCGTTCTGGATATGCGTGATCACAGGCTCCCATTCTGCTGGGATTGGGGCAGGATCGATCGAACCTTCCACGAGATGGTTGAAGACATTTGTGTCCAGCATCACCTTCATGGGCCAACTTCAAAGCCAATGTTCGCTGAAATCCGCCGGCGTTTATTCGGCGCATCGGTATCAAAACTAACTAAGACATTGAAAAGCCTGGTACGCCCAAGGGGAATCGAACCCCTGTTACCGCCGTGAAAGGGCGGTGTCCTAACCGCTAGACGATGGGCGCGCTCAGACGAAGCGGCTTATACTGGCGTTGTGCGCAACCGGCAACCCGTCAGGTGCCACCTTGGACAACTTTTTTCCGAGCCTTGTAATCAAGGATTTCGCTATGTCCGGCAAGGTGCGGAATTCTGCTCTGCTGCACTCGTCGGCTACTGTCCTGGCATGGATCCCAGGGGCTTCGCGACAGAGCTTCGCTCCTGCTTCGCCCGGGGATGACGAAGTTGCCGCTAGCCGTCGCCACCACCGCTGCGCCGGCGGCAGCGCCAGTTCCAGTCGCGCTCCGGACCGACGTCGACGTGAACCGATTC
>NZ_RZQG01000941.1:0-2216 GCF_003998635.1 Mesorhizobium sp. M7D.F.Ca.US.004.03.1.1 | reverse complement strand
ATGATAGGGCGTGTCGACCTTGCCGCGCGCTTCAGCCGCCGACAGGATTTCGGCATGCGGAAACTTCATCACCGTGGCCAGGCACTCGGCCTCTTCCTCGAGGTCCTTGAGATCGGAGCCGTTGACCGCGCCGACGAGATGACCGGTCAGCCTGAGATCGCAATCGATGGCGTGGCGCTCGATGATATCGAGCACCAGCCCGCGCGCCTCGAAGGCAAGGTCGAACAGCGCTTTTGCACGTTCGGGTCCATAGAGCTTGACCAGCCCCTTCGCGCCCTTGCGCAGGCCGGGGATCATCTGGCCGCCATTGCGGCCCGAGGCGCCCCAGCCGATCTTGCCGCCCTCGAGCAGCACCACCTTCAGGCCGCGCTCGGCGGCATGAAGGGCGGCGGACAGGCCGGTGCAGCCGCCGCCGACCACCACAAGATCGGCGTCGCTGTCACCCTGCAAAGCCGGATGGTCCGGCGACGGATTTGCCGTCGCGACATAGTAGGATTTGCCGATATCCAGGCCGGAATTGAAGCCCATCATTACACCTTGAGCAGCAGGTGGTCGCGTTCCCAGCTCGTCACCACGCCCTGGAACAGGTCGAGCTCAACGCTCTTGACGCGAAGATAACTCTGGAAGAAATCCTCGCCGAGCAACGCCCGCACCGGCTCACACGCCTCGAAACGGTCGAGCGCCTCCTCCATGGTTTTCGGCAGCGTGCTCTTGATCTTGTAGGCATTGCCCGACGCCTCGGGCGAGCGCACCAGTTTCTGTTCGACGCCGAGATAGCCGGCAAGCAGCGAGCCGGCGATCGCCAGATAAGGATTGGAATCAGCACCGGGCAACCGGTTCTCCACCCGCCGCGCGGCGCGTCCACCGGCCGGCACGCGCAGGCCGCAGGAACGATTGTCATGCGACCACTCGATGTTGGCCGGCGCGCTGTGGTTGGGCCTTATGCGGCGGAACGAGTTCACGTTGGGCGCGAACAGCGGCATGATTTCGGGGACGAATTTTTGCATGCCACCAATGAAGTGGCCGAACATCTCGGTATCGGCATCATCAGTGCCGGCAAACAGCGTCTTGCCGGCCTCGTCGATGATGGACATGTGCAGATGCATCGAGCTTCCCGCCTGCGCCGCGATCGGCTTGGCCATGAAGGTGGCGCGCATACCGCTTTGCTGCGCGGCCTGGCGCGTCAGCCGCTTGAACAGCAGCACCTTGTCGGCCAGCGGCAACGCGTCGCCGTGCAGGAAATTGATCTCCAGCTGTGCCGTTCCCGATTCATGGATCAGCGTGTCGAGCGGCAACCCGGCCGCCGCCGCATAATCATAGATGCGCCGGATCACCGGCTCGAACTCCTCGAGTGCCGCCATGTCATAGGGATGCTGCACGGTCTCGGCTCGGCCATTGGCGCCGACCGGCGCAGTCAGCGGCCGATCAGGATCGGGATTGGGCGCGGTCAGATAGAATTCCACCTCGGGCGCCACCACCGCTCGCCAGCCGCGCTGGGCGTAGAGATCGAGCACGGCCCTGAGCACATGCCGCGGCGAGGCCATCCATGGCCGGTCGTCCATATGGAAGGCGTCGGCAAAGACATAGGCCTTGCCCTCAGCGGCGCCGGGCGCCAGGCAGAGCGTCGAAACGTCGGGCACCATACGCATGTCCGGATCCGAATAAGCAAAACCCTCGTCGATCGAGCCGGAATAACGGCCGTCGATGCTGACCAGGAAGGCGCTGCTCGGCAGATAAAGCGCGCGGTCTTCCAGCGCCTTGAGGAACTTGGCCGTCGGCAAGGCCTTGCCGCGCAGCACGCCGTTCATGTCGGGTACCAGGCACTCGACCTCGTTGATGCCGTGCTGGGCCAGCCAGCTCTTGGGATCGTTGCTGCTGGAGAGCGAGGTATTCGTCGTGATTTTGTCAGGCATTTCGTTCATGTCCGTGTCAGAGAGAGTATGGCTTGCGCGGCCACATCCGTTCCGGGTTGCAGCGCCATTTGGGCTGCGTTGTCCCTAAGGCGGGCACGCATGGCATCGTCGGCCAGCAGGCCGAGAATGGCTTTCTCCAATACTCCTTCGGTCCAGGCGTCGCGGCCGATATGGTCACCGACGCCGGTCTCTCCGGCGCGGCGCGCATTGTCATGTCCGTCCCAGCAATAGGGCATGATCAGCGACGGCACGCCGAAGCGCAGCGCTTCGCAAAAGCTGTTGTTGCCGCCGTGGTGGATGAAC
>NZ_RZQG01000940.1:0-2217 GCF_003998635.1 Mesorhizobium sp. M7D.F.Ca.US.004.03.1.1 | reverse complement strand
TTGATGAGCGGAACCTCAGGATCCTGAAACGGACGTGTCAGGACAGCTTTGTCGAACAGCAGGAAGTCTGCGTGTGCGCCTATTTTCAACGTGCCAATTGTCATTCCAAAAGCCGTCGTTGCCGCACCGTGTTCCGTAGCCATCCGCAGGACGTTCGAGGCGCTTGGCCATCGACCTTTGTGGCCGGGTTCTCGATGCTGGTAAAGAACCAGCCGCATCTCTTGCAGCATATCTCTGTCATCATTAATTCCAGCTTCATCGATGCCAAGGGCAACAGTCATGCCCCGTTGAAGATAGTCATTGACTGGAGCTTTCCCACTGCCGAGGCGCATATTGGAGCTGCAGTTGTGGCAGATGCAGGTGCCCGATTGCGCCAAGATATCTATGTCCTCTTCCGAAACCCACACTCCGTGGCCGAGCGTCATGCGAGGCCCGAGCATGCCCAGGCGCTGCAGATGCTTGACGGCGGTGGTGCCGGTTCGGCGCCGGGCGTACTCTTGCTGATATTTCGTTTCGACCAGATGCATGTGTAGTGGCACGTCGGCGGCCACCGCCTTTTGCCACAGAAGATCAAGCATCTCGTCCGAGCACCAATGCAAGTTGGCCGGCGCAAGTTGAATCGCAACGCGATCCTTGTGTTGCCAATCACGTCGCAATTGATCGAAGAGGTCGAGGTAGTCCTGCCGGCTGACAGTCCTCTTTTTCACATACTGCGCGACAAGCTGTTTCAAATCGGCCGGCAATGTCGAAACGAAAGCTTCATCGTCCTGATGGACGATACGGTTTTGGTCACGTGCATTGAAGCAATAGGATGCACGCATTCCAATCTCTTCATAGGCGCCTATCACTTTGGTCGCGATTGACAGCATGTTCTCCGCAGGACCGCCCACGGAACCTTGGATGTGCTGAACCGTGGTGATGCCGGATTTCAGCATCTCGGCCGCGGCGAACAGTGTATCCAGCCTTGGATCCAACCCTCGCCTCGCGGCTCCACTTCCAACCCAGAGCTCGAGCGGGTAGTCCAGAGACCCCATCTGCAGCGGAGTCATGCCTACATGATGGTGCGCATCGACGAACCCTGGAGTCATGATATGTCCAGGGTACCGTTCGACCACCGCATTACGGTACCGATTGAGTAATTCCTCGGTTGGACCCATATCCGCGATCCTGCCGTCGCTGACGAGTAGCGCGCTGTTCTCGACAAAAATGGCTTCACCGGTATCGGAGTAGCCCGCCAGCAGCGTTCCGGCCGAAATCACACGCGCTTCTACGGCCATGCCAATGTCCTCTTTCTCGATTTCGCACCCAAACGAGACCCTTGCCCAACCCAAGCAATATGATATTCTACTTGGAATATCAATAAAGGGGAACTGACATGAACATGCTTCACACTGCCGCCCTTTCTGTGCTCGTCGCCTTCGCAAGCACCGCTTGCCTCGCGCAGGACTCCAAACCAGCCCAAACGGCACCGCTCACTTTCACCAGCTACCCGAAGCCTTGGCCATTTCGCGCACTTGTTACGCCGGGCAAGCTGACCATTGCAGTGACGCCGGATTCGCCGCCCGGAACTTATGTGAACATGGAGACTGGTCAGGTCGATGGCTGGGCCGTCGCAATCTGGAAGCAGATCGGCGCTGACCTCGGCCTGGAGGTCGAACTGGTCACCGTGGACTGGGCTAGCGTGCTGCCTGGGATCGCATCCAACCGGTTCGACCTTGGGTGCGCCGGAGCGGCTTGGACAAAGGAGCGGCTGACCAGCCCAGACCTGCTGCTGACCAATCCGATCGTCGTAACGTCAACGGTAGCAATTACCAGGAAGGATTCTGGCATTAACAGTTGGGAGGCCACTGAAGGTAAACGTATGGGTGGCACCCGCGGAGAGGTCTACTTCGAGCAGGCTAAGTCGGCATTGACGAAAGTCGCCGAAGCCGTCGAATTTCCTGGCTCGAACGAGGCATTGCTGGCCTTGGTGAACGGTCAGGTCGACTTCGTCATGATGAATAAGGGATCATCAACCTTTGCCTTGACGCAGTTTCCGCAAGCAGATCAGCTGGCCATGGTTAGCACCAAACCGCTTGCAGCCTTCCCGGAATCGCTCTGCGTCAACCCTCGGGAGACAGATCTGCTCACCGCGATGAATATCTTGCTAGGCAACTACCGCGCAACGGGCCAGTTGGCAGGCTGGTTCAAGCAATATGCCAAGTCGACGGGAAGCTC
>NZ_RZQG01000093.1:0-11588 GCF_003998635.1 Mesorhizobium sp. M7D.F.Ca.US.004.03.1.1 | reverse complement strand
TGACGGGCGATCTCGGCGCCTCGCCGGACAACATCAACTGGGTGCTGACCTCCTATATCGTTGCCGCCGCCATCATGACGCCGGTCACCGGCTGGCTGGCCGACCGCTTCGGCCGCAAGGAACTGTTCCTGACGGCAGTGGTCGGCTTCACCGTGTTCTCGATGCTGTGCGGCATCGCCTGGAGCCTGGAGACCATGGTGTTCTTCCGGCTGATGCAAGGCGTGTTCGGCGCCGCGATCGTGCCTCTGTCGCAAACCTTCCTGCTCGACATTAATCCCAGGGAACGCCATGGCCAGGCGATGGCCATCTGGGGCGCCGGCATCATGCTGGGGCCGATTCTGGGCCCGACGCTTGGTGGCTGGCTGACCGAGAATTTCAACTGGCGCTGGGTGTTCTTCATCAACCTGCCGGTCGGCATCGTCGCCTTTCTCGGCATGGCCGCCTATTTGCCGGCCGTTGCCCGGCGCGTGCGTGGCTTCGATTTCTTCGGCTTCGCCATGATATCGCTCGGCGTCGGCGCGCTTCAGCTGCTGCTCGACCGCGGCGGTGAGGTCGACTGGTTTTCATCGGTCGAGATCTGGATCGAGCTTGGTCTCTCCCTCACCGGCTTCTGGGTGTTCATCATTCACACGATGACGGCGGAACACCCCTTCATCGATCCCAAGATCTTCCTCGACCGCAATTTCGTGACCGGGCTGGCGTTCATCTTCGTCATGGGTGTGCTCATCCTGGCGAGCATGTCGCTGCTGCCGCCGATGCTGTCGACCATCTTCGGCTATCCGACCGTCACCATCGGCGTCGTCATGGGGCCACGCGGTGTCGGCACCATGATTTCGATGCTCGTCGTCGGGCGGCTCATGAGCAAGATCGACGCCAGGATCCTCGTCGTCATCGGCTTCCTGCTGACCGCGCAGTCGCTCTACACCATGTCCAGCTTCACCCCGCAGATGGACAACTGGCTGATCATCAGCTCCGGCGTCATCCAGGGGCTGGGTATGGGAATGGTGTTCGTGCCGCTGTCGACCGTCGCCTTCGCCACGCTTGACGTGCGCTTCCGCACCGATGCTACGGCTCTGTTCAGCCTGGTGCGCAATCTTGGCTCGTCCATTGGCGTGTCGGTCGTGACGGTCCTGATGGTGCGCAACACGCAGATCAATCACACCGAGCTTTCGGCCTTCATCAACCCGTTCAACCCAAATCTGTGGGCGGTTTCTCCGGCAGCCGCAAGCGGCGATCCGATGGCGCTTTCGCAGGTCGATCGCATAGTCAATCTCCAGGCGATGATGATCTCCTACGTCAATGATTTCAAAATACTCATGGTGATGACGCTGCTTGCCATCCCGTTTGTTTTCCTGCTGCGCAAGCCAAAGCAGGCGCCTGCCGGTGGCGCACCAGCCGCGCACATGGACTAGCTTCGCCCTAGAATGGGCGCAGGGTTGATGGTGTCACGCGCCGGCTGAAGTGCGAATCATGTTGCGGCGGTGGCCGACCGAATTCATCCTGATGTCGAAGAATACTGAGCTCGAAAGTTCAAAATCGGTTCGATAACAGCGCTTGAGTCTCAGGTATCCAGGTTGCGCCGAATCGATCTCGGACCGGTTCATCTGTCGTTAGTACATCTGTAACACTATCGATCGACTTTCGTTTTACAAAGCAATCGTCTTTTTCTAGGCGCCAAATCGGAGGAGGTCTGTTGGTTACGAAATCATCCAGGAGACCCGCCGAAGCGCCCGAGTCGACCGGTCTGGCCGCCCTGACAAAATTGGCGGCCGTCTCGCATGAAATCCTCGAACGCGAGCTTCGGGCTACAATCGCCGCACTCGAGGGGCAGGCGCTTCGATTCGAGATGGTGATCGACAACATCTCGCAAGGCATCTGCTTTTTCGGCGCCGATGAACGACTGATCCTGTCCAACCGTCGCTATGCGGAGATTTACCGCATTGTGCCCGAACAATTGCAGCCGGGCCTGACATTGGGCGAAATAGTCGAACGCCGCGTCGCTGCCGGGACATCCGCTATGGCTGCCGACGCCTATCTCGCATTGGCCCGGTCGGTCAATTCGAGTACCACTTCGAGAATCTGGACCGCCAATCTCGCCGACGGCCGGACGATTCAGGTCTGCCATCAGCCAATGCCCGACGGCGGTTGGGTTTCCACGCATGAGGACATTACGGAGTTCACTGCGAATCGTCTGATTGCGGACGAGCGCATCTCGCTGCAAACGCTGATCGACTGGGTACCCGGCTATCTGTGGGTCAAGGACACCGAAAGCCGCTTCGTCGTGGTCAACAAGGCCCTTGCGTCCGACAGTGGCCGAGAGAAGACGAGCGACATGATCGGCTTGACCGATTTTGATCTTCATGCCCCCGAACTTGCGCAGAAATTTCGTCTCATCGAGCAGAACGTGCTGAACAGTGGACAACCGATGATCGACGAGGAGGAGTTTATTGTCGATGCGTCAGGCGCCGGCAAGTGGCTCTCGTCGACGAAGGTTCCGTTGCGCAATCTTGAGAACGAGATTTTCGGTCTGGTTGGCATCGCCCATGACATCACTGCCCGCAAGCAAGCGGACGTCCTTCGTGACGGGCAGGCGCATATCCTGGAAATGATCGCGATGAGCGCTCCGCTCGAGGACGTGCTCGACCGCCTCATGCGCTTGGTGGAATCTCAGCTGACAGGCATATTCGGTTCCGTCTTGCTGCTCGACAAGGACGGCAGCCATTTGCGGCACGGCGCCGCGCCGAGCCTGGCGAAAGACTATACTAACGCCCTGGATGGGATCTCCATCGGTCCCGAGGTGGGATCCTGCGGGACCGCCGTCTACCGGCGGGAGCCGGTCATTGTCACCGACGTCATGCAGGATCCGCTGTGGGAGGATTACCGCGAACTGGTGGCGGTCTACGGCTATCGTTCGTGCTGGTCGACCCCGATCCTGTCGCATCAGGGCGCCGTGTTGGGCGTATTTGCGATGTATTCGATGACGGTGCGCGGACCGGCCGAGGCCGAGACCCGGCTGATTGATTTCACAACCCGCATCGCCGGAATCGCGATCGAGCGCAAACTGGCTGAAGACCAGATCCATTTCATGGCCAACCATGATGTGCTTACCGGGCTTCCCAATCGCGCCTTGCTGGAGGACCGGCTGTCGCAAGCGGTCCTGTATGCGCAGCGATACGATCGCTGGGTGACGGTGGTGTTCATCGATCTGGACAACTTCAAGCTCGTCAACGACACGCTCGGCCACAATGCCGGAGACGAACTCCTGAAGACTGTCGCCAGCCGTATGGTTGAATGCGTAAGGGCGACCGATACGGTTGTGCGACTTGGCGGCGACGAATTTGTCATCGTTCTGTTCGACCAGCCTACGAATGTCGATCGCATCTCGGAGACCTTGCAAACGATCCGGGCAGCGATTGCAGCGCCGGTTCATATCGAAGAGCATCACCTGAGGACGACGGCCAGCATCGGTATCGCGAACTACCCCAAGGATGGAGCGAGCCCGAAAACGCTCCTGGCCAATGCCGATGCGGCCATGTATCGCGCAAAAGAGCTCGGCCGCGACAATTTCCAGTTTTACGCTCCTGAATTCAACTCGAGGGCTCATGAAAAATTCGTGCTTCAGGAGGAATTGCGAAACGCCTTGGCCCGCTCGGAATTCGCGCTGCTCTATCAGCCCCAGGTCGATCTTCGCTCGGGGCGCGTCTTTGCGGTCGAAGCGTTGATACGCTGGAACCATCCGACACTGGGCGTGGTTTCGCCGATGACGTTCATTCCGACGGCCGAGGAGACAGGTCTGATCGTGCCGATCGGCGACTGGGTTCTGCATGAGGCCTGTCGACAGAACAAGGCCTGGCAGGATGCGGGTCTGCCGCCGATGACTGTTTGCGTGAATGTGTCTGCACGGCAATTCAGGGAAAGGAACCTGGTCGGCCGTGTCGTCAACGCGCTTAAGGATAGCGGTCTGGAGGCCAGATATCTCGAGTTGGAGGTGACCGAAAGCCTCATCATGCAGGATATCGAATTGGCGGTCGCCACGATGAACGAACTGCAAGCCCTGGGCGTTCAGATATCGATCGATGATTTCGGAACGGGCTATTCCAGCCTCAGTGCACTCAAGACCTTTCCAGTCGCACGGCTGAAGATCGACAAGTCCTTCATCAACGATCTCGCTGCCGATGAGAATGATCAGGCTGTCACCAGCGCCGTGATTTCGCTGGGTCAAAAGCTGAATATGAGAGTCATTGCCGAGGGCGTCGAAACAGACGATCAGGTGGCCTTCCTGCTCAAAAACAATTGCGACGAAATGCAGGGCTTCCATTTCAGCAGACCGGTCTCTGCCCAAGACATCGAGAAATTGCTCAACCGCAAGAATTGACGGACTGGTCAGCCGGCGGTCTCCCGTGCGGCTCGACGAAGATCGCGGCCGGCAGCGACAAGCCTGCTCTTATTTCCCGAGCACGAGGCTCCAGTAACGGAGGTTGCCGTCGCTGCCGTCGCGCACATAGGCGAGACCGAAGCGGGTGAAGCGCGGGTCGAGCATGTTGCGGCGATGGCCAGGCGAATGCACCCAGATGTCGAACAGCTCCTGCAGATCGAAACGGCCCTCGGCGATGTTCTCGGCGGCCGCACCCGCAATGCCATTGCCCTTGACGCGCGAGGCGAAATCCTTGCCCCAGCCGGTGGTGTGGCTCATGCGGCGACGCTGCGCCATATAGCCGGCCTGCTGCAGGGCGGCCTGTTCGAGCTGCCGGTCGGGGACCAGCGGCGCCAGCCCGGCCGAGGCGCGGATGCTGGCAAGCGTGCCGGTCGCGGAGGAGGAGACGCCGGCGCCTTCGCCGGTTGGCAGCGAAACGGTGCTGCAGGCGGCGAGGCCGGCCAGCGCGACGAGGCCGGTCAGCACCATGCGCCTGCTCGGCATTGGGCGCGGTTCGATGGAATGGGAATGATCAATGGCCATTCTTGTCTGAATAGTCGCGATCATGGCTTTTGACGGGCAAGCGGTGAAAATTGCGCGAGAACCCATGCGTTGGTTTTCGCGAAATGCATCGCGTAGTGTTGAAGTGTCGAAGCACACCCGTTCGGCCAGCATAGTCCAGACGGCCAATGTGACGTGAGAATCCGATGCCAAAACCTGCCCGTGCCTTTCCGACGCTCTCCACCTCCCGCCTGCTGCTGCGCGCCCCGACCGCCGAAGATGCCGCCGCCTTCCGGGGTATCCTGTCGATCCCCGATGTCACCCGATTCTCGAACTGGCCGGATGCGCCGGCCAAGGTGGTGGCTGAACGGGCGATGAGATGGATGTGCAAGGCCTTTCCCACTGGCAAAGGGTGCGCCTGGATAATCGAGGATCGCGCTTCGAAGACCATGGCCGGTGCGATTCGGTACAACTGGTTCGTCAACAGATCGAAGTGCGGCGAGATCGGCTACGAACTGCATCCGGATTTTTGGGGCAAAGGTCTGATGACCGAAGCGGCTGCTGCCGTCGCTCTTTGCGGCCATCGGTTTTTCGAGCTCAATCGCATCGAGGCGTGGACGCTGCCGGGCAATACCGGATCGGACCGTGTGCTGGAGAAAGCCGGGTTCCGCTACGAGGGAACGCTGCGGCAGAAAGCCCGGTTCAAAGGCGCCTACCACGACTTCAGGATGTTTGGACGACTGGCCGGCGATCACGCGGGCCAGAACTGAACAGCATGCTGGCTGTTCGAAGTCGTTCGACCATGCCTCTCAAAAAGGGATTTTTTGCCAAGATGCTCCATCACGTTTCTTTCGGCGTTTCGAATATCGAACGCGCGGCTGCCTTCTACGACGCCGTGCTGGGGCCGCTCGGTTATATCAGAGTCTGGGACGATCTCCGACCCGGCGAGCCCGATCAGGCGGTGGGCTACGGGCCTGCCGGTGGCGGCGACAAGCTGGCGATAAAACTTTGCCCGAAAGGGCAGCGTCCGCCCGGTCCGGGTTTTCATCTGGCTTTTGCCGCCCCGGATCGCCAGAGCATCGCACAATTTCATGCGGCCGCGCTTGCACATGGCGGCCGTGACAACGGTGCGCCCGGCCTGCGCCCCGACTACGGTCCGCATTATTATGCCGCCTTCGTCGTCGATCCGGATGGACATCACATCGAGGCGGTTTTCAACTTGCCGAAGTGATTGTCTCCACTGTCGCCGTGCCGGAATAGGTTTCCAGCATTGGTGAGACTTGGCCGGTCCGGTCGTCTTCGGTCCGTTCCCACCACGAGCCCAGCGCGTCGATGAGCGGTACAAGCCTGCGACCCGGCGCAGTCAGGTCGTAGTCGACATGCAGCGGATAGCCCGGGCGCGCCGTTCGCCGCACGATACCGGCGTCCTCCAGCTTGCGCAGTTCCAGCGCCAGAATGCGGTGCGACACAGTCGGGTTGTCGCGCCTCAGCTCGCTGAATCGCTTGGTTCCGTCCTTCAGATAATAGAGCAGCAGTGTGGGCCAGCGGCCACTGAGCACGCGCATGGTCTCTTCGATCGGGCAGCGCGAGACGACGTCTTTCATGGGCGGGTCCTGGTTACAGAATTGTGCGTAATTTACATGGGGCGACCAGTGTTTAGGGTCAAGTTTCGCTGCGCGGCGTGATCCCTTCAATCATGGAAGAAAACAAATGGAACCTATCCTCCTTTATGGCTTCCCGGCGGGAAGCTCGATGGGGCTCGTCGCTGCCTTTGAACGCGTCGGACAGCCCTATCGCCTGCGCCGCGTCGACATGCTCACCGAGATGAAGAACGATGCTTATGCCAGCATCAACGGCCGTCAGGAAACGCCGGTTTTGATCACCGACGAAGGCACGGTGGTCACCGAGACCATGGCCATCGCCGCGTGGCTCGAGGCGCGTGACACGCAACGTCGCATCAGCTTCGACCCGCGCACGCCGCAAGCCGACCGCATGCATCAGTTGATGGCCTTCGTGAACACCGGTTTCACCGCCGCTTTCAGCCCGCTCTGGGTGGCATTGGAAATGGCCGCGGATGAACCGGCGCTGAAGGCGATCTTGCGCGACTTCGGCCGCAAGGCCGTTGCCGAACGCCACGATCGCCTCGAAGAGATGATCGTCGACACGGACTTCCTGGTCGGCGATCGGCTGACGCTGGCCGATACCACGCTGATTGGCGTGGCACGTTGGGCGGAGTTCCACCAGGCGGTCGACGGCGCTGCCTATCCCAGGTTGGCCGGGCTGCGCCGCCGCATCGAAGCCGATCCGGTCGTGCGATATGCCCTGGCTGTCGAGGATGGCGAACAGCCCGCCGGTTCGGGCGCCTGCCTTGGCCACGTCCCTCTGGCCGATGTGATCGATCGCTTCGCTGCACCGGCGCAACCGTAACGATGCTCATTTTCAACTGGATGTGCTTTTGTGAAAAGGCACTTATCTGCTGGAGTGCGGTTGCCGCACTCCAGCGTTGTTGAACGCGACCGCCATCTTCTCAACGCTACCGCCGGCGCCTGCGGATGTCAGGTCAACCGTTGGGAGCCGTCTCTCATTTCACGAGAGTGATCATCCGGTCAGCATACATTGCGCGATTTCCAAGCGCAGCCGTGCAGTCCGACGCGACGGACGAGTTTCCGGTCATCTGTACCGTATTGCCGACAAGCCTGAGACAGTCGCCCTGGGCGCTCATATCAGAATTTCCGGCGTAGGAAATGGGCGCGTTCGGCGCGTAGATGAAGCCGCTGAGCACGGAATTTGCGCCGCCATTCAACGTCAGGGCAGACGTATTGCCGCGATCCTGGAAAATGGTGATACCAGCATAAGGGCCGCTGCTGGGTGGGGAAAGGTTCACGGTCTCATTGGCATTTATGTAGATCTGAGCGTTTTCCACGAGGAATATGGTCACGCCCTGGCCAGTCAGGCTGCCGTTTCCCCCTGGCTTTATGGTGGTGCCGCGCATGATGTAGACGCCCGGATTAAGCGTGATGTTCCCCGACAATGTCTTGTCGCAATAAGTGCCGGGCGACAGGGTGTAGGTTTTGCCGTTCGGGACCGGCAAACACAATGTGTAAGGGGGAGGAAGGACGTCGGCCAGTGGATCAAAAGACGCGTACCGATGTTCGTGCGGCGTTCCGCAGGCGAGACTGGCGCTGGGTGGCAACAGCCCGCTGGTGCCGCCGACGGTTGAGACACAGCCCGCCGAAACCAGTGCGGAGCCGCCTCTATTGACAGAATCGGACGCGTCCGAGTTCGCCGCGATCACGCAATTGGCCATCGAGACGTTGGTCGAGCCCTGCAGGTTCACGGCGGCGGACGCATGCGGATCGAGCGCCAGCACGCAGGCCTGCGCGCCAGGCTTTATCTTGACCGACGCCGAACGGTAGGCCTGCCAGGAAGCCGAGTCGCCGATGAAGCTTGGGTGGCTTATGCTGGACGACAGCGAGACAAAGTAAGCGCTTGGGCTGCCGCTGGCCGTTGCCGCGAAAGTGGAGAGGCCGCCCGAATATTCCTGCGGGTCGGCCGCGCTCAAATTTGCCGCGAAGAATTGCAGCCCAAGTTGCTGAACATCGCCAGCCGCCATCTCGGGAGAGAACTTCGTGCCGACGGCGAGCCCTGCCGCGTCCAGCGAGTTCTGTAGTTGCGAGGCGTCATGGCTCGTGCCGACCACATCAATGGCACCAGCCAAACCAATCATTATCGGCAGCATCGCTATGGCGGTCGTTATGGCAAAGTTGCCACGCTCCGAAGACCAGAAGCCTCTCAATGCGAACATCGCCCCTCGCCAAGACTTATAAAGCTGAGGTGATACGCCATGGGTCTCTACGAGCTATTTAAGGAAATGCTAAAATACGTAAATGGTAAAATGCAGTATAATGATTGGCCAAAACGAAGCCTGCCAAGGCACGGCCATATGCGAGGCGATACTGAGAAATCTGCACAACGAGCTGCTCCCCAGGCCATTGACGCAGCGACAATCGCCGCCAACTCTGCTATCGTGCCTTTCGTTCTTGAAGTGGCAGCTCTGGCGGCCATCCTGGCGGTGACCGCCCCGACACACGGGAGGAAGGTTATGGCCGGCTTTCATGTCATGGCGGACGCACGTGGAATGCATGTGCAGCCAGCGGTGCGCCGCATCACCACGTCGGACCTTTGGGATGCGCTGCGCCTCGGTGCCGAGGATTTCTGGGCAAAACCCTCGCACTATGTGTTCCTGTGCCTGATCTATCCCATCGTCGGCCTGATCTTGACGAGGTGGACCTCTGGCGCCAATGCCATCCAGCTCATCTACCCCCTGATGTCGGGTTTTGCGCTGGTTGGGCCGTTTGCCGCGATCGGCCTTTACGAGATCAGCCGCCGGCGCGAACTGGGTATGAACACCTCCTGGCGACATGCACTCGATGTGCGCCGCTCGCCGGCGGTTCCATCGATCGTGGTGATCGGCATCATGCTGGTCGCGCTGTTCCTGTTGTGGCTCTACACCGCGCAGTCGATCTACACCGGCCTGTTCGGCGATCAGCCGCCGGCATCGATCGGCAGCTTCGTCCGCGAGGTGCTGACGACCGGCAAGGGCTGGACGTTGATCCTTGCCGGCAATGCCGCGGGTTTTGTCTTCGCCGTGGTCGTGCTGGCCACCACCGTGATTGCCTTCCCGCTGCTGCTCGACCGTGATGTCGGCGCCGTTTCGGCCATCGAGACTTCGGCCCGGGCGGTGATGGCCAACCCGCTGCAGATGGCGCTGTGGGGCTTGTTGGTCGCTGTGCTTCTGGTGATCGGCTCGATCCCGCTTTTTGCCGGGCTCGCCGTGGTCATGCCGGTGCTCGGCCATGCCACCTGGCATCTCTACCGCAAGGTGGTCGAACCGGAGCGGGCGCAGCAGATAAGGCGGCCGATGTAACGAAGCGCTCTCAGCGCTGCGCGTCGGTCGCCATCTTCAGCGCGAGTGCTGCCAGCACGGTTCCCATCATCCAGCGCTGGATGACCAGCCACAATGGCCGCCCGGCGAGGAAGGTGGCGATCGAACCGGCCGTCACCGCGATGATGGCATTGACGCTGAGGCTGATCGTGATCTGCGTCGCGCCCAGCACCAGAAGCTGCGACAGGACATGGCCCTTGTCCAGGCTGATGAACTGCGGCAGCAGCGACAAATAGAGTACGGCCACCTTCGGATTGAGCAGATTGGTCATCAGGCCCATGGCGAACAGCTTGCGCGGCCGGTCCCTTGGCAATTCGCGCACCTGGAACGGCGAACGTCCACCCGGCTTCACCGCCTGCCAGGCCAGCCATAGGAGATAGAGCACACCGGCAAAACGCAGCGCATCATAGGCGTAGGGCACGGCGAGCAGCAGCGCGGTGATGCCGAAGGCCGCAGCCAGCACATAGAAGAGAAAGCCGAGCGCCACGCCGCCAAGCGAGATCAGCCCCGCTTTCGGTCCTTGCGACAGGGAACGCGAGATCAGATAGATCATGTTGGGGCCAGGCGTCAGCACCATGCCGAGGCAGACCAGCGCGAAGGCGAGATGATTGGCGGTTTCGGGCATCGGTTCGTTCCCCAGCGTCGCGAATGGATGCACGATCCCGCGAGCGGCCTACAGGTGCCTGCACCGGCAGGCGCGCGCAAGGGCATGGCGACGCCAGCCGTTGCGCCAGAGGGCTGCCAGTGCATGTCGCCCAAAAGTGGCCCCGGTTTTGGGAGAACGACATGCATAAAAACAAAAACCTAAAGCGCGTCGCCTGAATCCGTTCAAACGCGACGCGCTTTAGTGCCTTCGGATCAGCCGACGACGCGCAGATTCGACAATTCGTTGCCGATTTCCTTGAAATCGTTCGACAAGGTAGCGCCGGTCGCATTCCAGAACAGTTTGGCCGGCTTGCTCGCGTCCGTAGGATCCTTGCGGAAGCGCGAGTCCGACGAGCACGATTTCAGCGCATCGATCGCCTGCTTGTCGGCCGTATTGGTTGTGGACAGGTCGAGCGCCACCGTCATCACCATGATGTTGGCTGCCTTGGCGTTGTTGCACAGTGTCGCCATCTGCTGGTTCAGCGCGTTGGTATAATTGCCGTTCGAATAGTCGAACTGGCCGACAGTACTCGACGTGCCCAAGAACAGGCGGCCGACCGAAGTGCCGTTGTAGCCGGGGTTAAGATAGCCGTAGGACGCATAGGTCGACTTCGAGCTGGCGGGGTCGGAATAACCCAGCGAGGACGGCGTGTAGTAGGTGTTGGCGCCGTCGGTCAGCACGATCACGACCTTGTCGTTGCCTCTCTCGGTTTCCGGGCGCCCTTGCGTGAACGGCTCGCCGCTCGAAACCACCCGCCAGCCCCAGGCCATGCCCTCGGGAACATTGGTGCCGCCATCCGGCTGCATCAGGTCGATCGCGGCCTTGATAGCGGTAAGCCCATCGGTGACGCTGACGTCGGTCAGTGGCGTGATCGGGTTGGTGGAGCAGCTGTAGCTCGGGCCGTTGCCGGCCGGCAGCGCCGGCGCATCGATCGGCCGCGGCTGGAAATATTTGGCCATGTTGCGCAGCCGGGATTGGCCGGTGCTGCTCGTCGGGTCGTCATTCCACCAGCTGTTCACCGCGCCATAGGCCGTCGGCGCGGCCTCGTCGGGATCCTGGGTGAGCTTCCAATGATTGCCGGG
>NZ_RZQG01000939.1:0-2218 GCF_003998635.1 Mesorhizobium sp. M7D.F.Ca.US.004.03.1.1 | reverse complement strand
CCGGCGCGCGGGGCGTTGGATTGGGCCCGCCACGCCGCCCGCCGGGCCGGCATTCCGGGCCTGATCGCGGAGGTCGACAGCGCATTCCTGGCGCTGGACACGCCGGCCGCGCGGCTGATCGCGGGTGGCGGGCAGCGCCCCGTGCTGCTCGAGGACGTCGAGGCGTTGCAGGCGTCGCCGGCGCTGCTGGTCGATAGCTTCCGCTATGTCGTGCGCAGGCAGGAAATCGTGGTCTCGCTGGCAACGCGCCCGGTGCTGTTTGCGCTGGCACGCGCGCTCGCCGAAGCATGGCCGGGCGACGTGTCGAGGGCGAGGCTGATCGCTGAAGCCTTCGGCGGCAGGCACGCCGATGAATCGCATCGGGCGCGGCTGCGGGTCGAGATCGGCCGGCTGCGCGCCGAATTGCGAGGCCTGGCCGACATCGGCGCGACCAGCCAGGGCTTCGCGCTGGCACCGCGCGAGGCGCGCGAGGTGGTGGTGCTGGCGCGGCCTATCGAGGAGCGGCACGCGGCGGTGCTGGCTTTCCTTGCCGATGGTGAATCCTGGGCGAGTTCGGCGCTGGCGCTGGCGCTTGGCACTGGCCAGCGCAGCGTGCAGCGGGCGCTGGAGCAGCTTGGCGAGGCCGGCAAGGTGCAGTTTTTCGGTCACGGCCGGGCGCGCCGCTGGATGACGCCGCCGGTGGCGGGATTCACGACCACCTTGTTACTCCCGGCGCCGCTGCCGAGCGGTTAGTAAGGGACATTGGACCATCTCAGTGAGGACAGAGACATGAAACAGTCAGCAGCCGAAATCCTGCGCGAATACGGACCCTTTGCCGATGTTGAGAGGGTGCATGGGGTGAGCTTTGACGGCAACAACGTCTGGTTTGCCTCGGGTGAGAAGCTGAACGCCTTCAATCCGGAAAACGGGCAGGCGCTGCGCTCGATCGATGTCGCGGCACATGCCGGCACCGCCTGGGACGGCCAGCATTTCTTCCAGCTTGCCAACGACCTGATACAGAAGATCGACCCTGATACCGGCCAGGTGCTGGCGACCATTCCGGCGCCCGGTGGTGGCGGTGATTCCGGGCTGACCTGGGCCGAAGGGACGCTCTGGGTCGGGCAATACCGCGAGCGCAAGATCCACCAGATCGACCCGGAGACCGGGGCGATCCTGCGCACCATCGAATCCAACCGCTTCGTCACCGGCGTGACATGGGTCGATGGCGAGCTGTGGCACGCCACCTGGGAAGGCGACCAGAGCGATTTGCGCCGCGTCGACCCGCAATCGGGCAAGGTTCTGGAGAAGCTCGACATGCCGGCCGGCATGGGCGTGTCGGGGCTTGAATCCGATGGCGGCGACCGCCTCTACTGCGGCAGCACATCCGCCGGGGTGGTGCGGGCGGTGCGCCGGCCGCGGTGAGGCTGACGCCGAGGTCACACTTGCAGGCGAACTTCGACAATTTGTCGCTGTCGGCTGGCCGTCGCCTCCTGTCGAACCTAGATAGGCTGTGCACCGGGCGGACCGCCTGGATCAGCTTTGCAAAGGACCCCGACATGCCTGAACAGTCCACCATGCCTGCACAGATTGCGTTGAACGACGGCTCCGCCATTCCCCAGCTCGGCCTTGGCGTGTGGCAGGTCGACCAGGATATCACCGCTGAAGTGGTGGGTTGGGGCATCGAGGCCGGCTATCGCCTGATAGACACCGCCGAAGGCTACCAGAACGAGGAGGGGTCGGAGAGGCGATCCGCGGCGCCGGCGTGCCGCGCGGCGAGCTGTTCATCACCTCGAAACTGCGCAACGGCGCGCACCAGCGCGATGCGGCGTTGCGCGCTTTCGACGAGACGATGGGCAAGCTCGGCATCGAGCAGCTCGACCTGTTCCTGATCCACTGGCCGGTGCCCAGCCAGGACAAATATGCCGAGGCCTGGAAGACGCTGGTCGAGCTCAGGCAGGCCGGCCGCATCAAGTCGATCGGCGTTTCAAATTTCAACCAGGACCATCTGGAGCGGATCATCGCAGAGACCGGCGTGACGCCCGTCGTCAACCAGATCGAGCTGCATCCTCGTTTCCAGCAGCGCGACCTCAGGGAGTTTCACGCCAAGCACGACATAAGTATCGAAAGCTGGAGCCCGCTGGGCAGCGGCCGGCTGCTGAACGATCCGATCTTGGCAAGCATTGCCAAAAAGCATGGCAAGTCTGTCGCCCAGGTGATCATCCGCTGGCATCTCCAGGAA
>NZ_RZQG01000938.1:0-2225 GCF_003998635.1 Mesorhizobium sp. M7D.F.Ca.US.004.03.1.1 | reverse complement strand
TGCGTGTGGTTTCCCGCTCGGACGTCGGCCCCCGCTCCAGCCGCGCCAGGCCATCCGCGACGAGGTTGGCCATCTCTTCGCCGATGCGCTGGGAAAGCCGCGCCACGGTCGGGCAGTCAAACATGCAATCGACCGGCAATGTGACCTCGAATATGGCATGCAGCCGGACGAGAACCTGCATCGCGGTCAGCGAATGACCGCCAAGGTCGAAGAAGTCGTCATCGATGCCGGGCGGCTCGGTTCCCAGAACCTCGGCAAAGACCGCCGCTACCCGGCGCTCGATCGCGGTTCGCGCAACCACCTTGCCGGTCTGCGGCGAAACAGGTTGACCGTCCTGTTCTTGCAGGTTCAGCGCCAGAGCCAGATGCCTGCGATTGATCTTTCCGCTGGCATTGATCGGAATCTCATCGACCAGCACGATCCGCTGGGGCACTTTGGAGCGCGCCAGCCGCTCGGCGACAAAGCCGCGGATCTGCTGCGCCGACGGCGCTTTCCCCGGCTTGGGGACGACCGCTGCGGCAACGGTCTCGCCAAGCACTGGATGGGGGATGCCGAAGACGACCGCTTTTTCGATGTCGGGATGGTCGAGCAGGACTTGCTCCACCAGCGCCGGCGCAATCTTTTCACCGCCGCGATTGATGGTGTCCGTCAGGCGGCCGGAAACGAACAGATAGCCGTCAGCGTCGAGATGTCCTCTGTCTCCTGTCCGCAGCCAGCCATCGACGAAAGCGGCCTCATTGGCAGCAGGGTCGCCATCGTAGCCAGGCATGACATTGGCGCCACGAATGACAATTTCGCCGCTCTGGCCCGGCATCAGGAGACGCCCGGCTTGATCCATGATGGCGATCTGCGGACCTGCGGACCTGCCGACGGAGCCGCGCTTGCGTTCGAACGGCGGCAGGCCGTTGCTGGCAATTTGCGGCGCCGCCTCGGTCATCCCGTAGGCCTCGACGAACGGCACGCCGAACACGCCTTCGATATCCGCGATCCATTGGGGTGGCATTGGCGCAGACGCCGAACGAATGAAGCGCAGCCCGGCCCGGCGCGGGTCTCCCGAGTAAAGACGTATCTGGTCGAGGATTGTGCGATGAATGGTCGGCGAGGCCGAATACCAGGTCGGTCTGAATTCTTCGAGGCCGCTGAAAAAGCAGTCGGCGGAAAAGCCCGCCAGGCTGACGTAGCAACTGCCTGAAACCAGCGACGCCAAAAGGCTACTGATGCCGTGGATATGGAACAGCGGCATCACGCCCAGGCAGCGGTCGGTGTGCCGCAGATCCAGTGCCACGCAGATGTCCTGCGCCGAAACGCAGAGGTTTCGATGGGTGAGCGGAACCAGCTTGGGCTGCGCCGACGTGCCCGATGTGAACAGCAGCAGCGCGGTATCGTCCGGCGTTGCCGCATTCTGTTGTGAGGCCTTGCGCTGATCATCCCGAAGTGTCTCGCCGACACCGGTCAGCGAAAAGCGCCCTGCCGCCGCACCCGGCTCGGCAAGCAATTGCAGGACGCGGATATTGAGCGAGGCCGCCACGGCAAGCAGCGGCGATTGCCAGCCATGCGGCACGATCAGCGCCGTGGCGCGCAGCGCGGCCAGCTGCGATTCAAGTTCGCGCATCGGCCATGCGGGGTTCAAGGGAGCGCATGCCGCGTTGGCTGCGACGGCCACGATCGCTACCGCGGCTTCCGCACCCTCGGGCAACAGCAACGCGACACGGTCGGATAGGCCGATGCCCTCCAGCGCCAGTATTTCGCCGACATAGTGGATCTGGGCAGCCAACCCTGCAAAGGTAAGCGCAGGCTGTGCCGCGGCCAGAAGGGCCACCGTCTGCGAATTGTATCCGGCATGCCGGTTCACATGGTCACGTATTGTGCCCATCAGATCCCGATCCGGGATCGACGTCGATCAGAAATACCCACCGTTCAACCCAAATAGCCTGTGCCCGGTTCCCTGAGTGCTTGCTGGCGGCGCGGCTGTCAACGCGCGGAGAGCTCAAAACATGAAAACAGGGTTCCGTCGCTGCTGCCGAAGCGACCCTCAAAACAGCGGCTGTCGATCGCCGCCAGGTGCTTTGATGGAACGATCCGGGCCTCGGCGGCGTGGTTCTCCACGTCCAGTTCGACACGAACATCGTGAAACGCCAGAAAACGACCGGTAAGCGGGAAATACATTTTGTAGAACGCTTCCTTGATCACGAACAGAAGCTTTGGCAGGTCGCAGCCCAGGCCCC
>NZ_RZQG01000937.1:0-2229 GCF_003998635.1 Mesorhizobium sp. M7D.F.Ca.US.004.03.1.1 | reverse complement strand
GCAGAAATGTCTGCCCCGGGCTCTCCGCGACGCCGGCTTTGATGGCCCGCTCCATTGCCATTATCAGCTCCTGGCAAAGTCGGCGCATTGGCGTGCCGACCGCCATCGTCAAGATGTCATCCGCAAGCGCCCCACGTGACTGCGGCGTCATTTCACTCACGATCGCGACGAGATCCTGACCGCTCCCCTCTTCTCGGAGCGCGGAAATTGCCCCCTCTATCCCCCCGCCGGCCATATAGAAGCCGACGAGCTCTGGTTCCCGCTGCATAAGATCCAGCAATTTTTCGTAAGTGAGCTGCCGTTCATCAAGGTTCACGAGCGCATCAAGCACCTCGAATTTTGGCGCGTTCTCACGAAAATACGCACGAAAGGCCGTTTCCCGCGTCGCATGCGCCTGGAAGCGATGGCTTCCGACAAACACCGCCACCTTGCCGGGCCGTTTTGCGGCCTTGGAAAACACCCAAGCGGCAGTCCGTCCGACCTTGCTGTTGTTGAGGCCGATGTAGCCCTCGCGCACGCCATCGGCGAAGTCGGATAGCAGCGAAAATACCGGGATACCTTTCGCCTTGAGCTCCTCGACTGATGCTGTGATTTTCGGGTGATCGGCCGCCACCATGGCGATCGCCTGGCAGCGGCTCCCAAGGTCCTTAAGAAGCGGGAGCAGGTCACGCGGCAAATGTGACTGCGCGAACTCGATGATCGGAAGGCCGTGGAAGGATTTAGCCATACTGACCGACTCTTCGATCTTGCGAGCGAAATCTTGGTAGAAATCGTGGGTAGGTTTTCTCAAGATGAAGCCCAGCTTGTAGTGCGGCAGGTGCTGCTGCAAGCGCTGTTTGATGAGACCGGCAGCATGATAGCCGATCGCGTGCGCGGCCGCATGGACCCGCTGGGCGGTCTCCTCTCGCACCGGAAGGCGGACGTTCAGAACCCGATCGACTGTTGCTACGCTGACTCCGGCTTCGCGGGCGAGATCGGCTATTGTGACGCGCTTTCCCCTAGCGATTCTGATCGGCCGGTCCTCCATCATCCGGTGCGCTCCCGCGACGGCTTGGGGCGGCAAGCTGAAATAGTTCCCCCACCCCGCGGATAGCGCATTCGACGAACAGCGCTCCATGCGCACCCAGATGAGTCTCCGTGAACCGTTCGTTTGCTTAGGGGCTTCATGGTGTTGTATTACTCACTGCGTTAGTACTCTATTTCCAGCGCTCTTTGGAGGCTGGCAATTCGACTGTTGTGTCAAGGCCGCTACTTACACGTCGCGCTGTTGCGATCTTGCTTGCGGGGAGCCAGTTTGATGTAACCCTAACCGCGGAAAGCGGTTTCCATCCGTGACTGGTCCAATTCGCCTTCCCAGCGAGCGACAACGAGCGATGCCACCGCATTACCGACTAAATTCGTCAGCGCGCGGCATTCCGACATGAAGCGGTCCACGCCAAGAATTAGAGCCATTCCGGCAACGGGAACACTCGGCACGACAGAGAGAGTAGCGGCCAATGTGATGAAGCCGGCGCCGGTGACGCCTGCCGCACCCTTCGAGGAAAGCATCGCAATTAGCAGCAGGAGGATCTGATCGGCAATTGACAAATCTGTGTTCGTCGCCTGGGCGATGAAGAGGGCGGCGATCGTCATGTAGATATTGGTACCGTCCAGATTGAATGAGTATCCAGTAGGGATGACGAGACTTACGACCGAACGGGCGGCGCCGGCCTTCTCCATCTTCTCCATTAGCGAGGGCAGCGCGGCCTCCGAGGAGGACGTTGCCAGGACAAGCAGCAGCTCGTCCTTGATGTAGCGGACGAGAGAAAAGATCGAGAAGCCGTTGTAGCGGCAGACCGCGCCGAGAACCCCGAACACGAAGAGGAAGGCGGTAAGATAGAACGTCGCGACCAGTATCGCGAGGTTGGCCACCGAACCGATTCCGTATTTGCCGATCGTAAAGGCCATTGCGCCGAAGGCGCCGATGGGTGCAGCCTTCATCAGAATGCCGACGAGCTTAAAAATGGGGGCGGTAAGCGCCTGGAGAAAGGTAACGACCGGCCTGCTCGTCTCTCCGGTCATCGCCAAAGCAATGCCGAACAGGACCGAGAAGAACAGGACTTGCAGGATGTCGCCTTCCGCGAAGGCACTGGCAATCGTTGACGGGATGATGTTCATCAGGAAGCTGGTCACGGACTGCTCGTGAGCCGTGGCCACATAGCCCTTAACGGCTTGGACATCGAGCGAGGC
>NZ_RZQG01000936.1:0-2230 GCF_003998635.1 Mesorhizobium sp. M7D.F.Ca.US.004.03.1.1 | reverse complement strand
GTTCGACGACTACGCCAGGCGCGGCAACGCCATGCGCCATCTCGGCGTCGACGCCGAACTGATGACGAAGGCTGAGATCAAACGCCTGATCCCGGCGCTCGATATCTCTGATGATGCACGCTTCCCCGTGGTCGGCGGCCTGATGCAACGGCGCGCCGGCACCGCCCGTCACGATGCGGTGGCCTGGGGCTATGCGCGCGGCGCCGATCGCCGCGGCGTCGACATCATCGAGAATTGCGAGGTCACCGGCTTCCTGCGCGACGGCGACCGCATCACCGGCGTGTCCACCTCGCGTGGCGACATCCGCGCCAAGAAGGTGGCGGTTGCGGTCGCCGGCAGCACCGGACGCGTCATGCAGCTGGCCGGCATCGAGACGATGCCGATCGAGAGCCATGTGCTGCAAGCCTTCGTCACCGAATCGCTGAAACCCTTCATCGACACGGTCGTGACCTTCGGCATGGGCCATTTCTACATGTCGCAGTCAGACAAGGGCGGTCTCATCTATGGCGGCGACATCGACGGCTACAATAGCTACGCCCAGCGCGGCAATTTGCCTGTTGTGGACGAGGTGATGAGCGAGATGCTGGCGCTGTTTCCGGGCCTTGCCCGCGTGCGCATGCTGCGCTCCTGGGGCGGTGTTTGCGATATGTCGATGGACGGCTCGCCGATCATCACCACCGGTCCCCTGCCCGGCATGTATCTCAACTGCGGCTGGTGCTATGGCGGCTTCAAGGCGACGCCGGCTTCCGGCTGGTGCTTTGCCTGGACCATCGCCAAGGACCAACCGCACGGCCTCAACGCCCCCTTCACGCTCGACCGCTTCCACCGCGGCCTGGTGATCGACGACAAGGGCCAGGGTGCAAACCCCAGGCTGCATTAGACCTTGATCCGGAAAAGTGGATGCCGGTTTTCCGATAAGATCATGGTCAAACAAGAAGAATAGAATCCAATGTTGATCACTTGCCCCTATTGCGGCCCGCGCGACGTCATCGAGTTCACCTATCAAGGTGACGGCAACCGTGAGCGTCCCGACCCCGCCTCGCAGAATTTCGAGGCGTGGAACGCTTATGTCTACGACCGGCTTAACCCGGCCGGCGATCACAACGAGATCTGGCAGCATTCCGGCGGTTGCCGCACGCATCTGCGGGTCGTGCGCAACACGCTGACGCACGAGATTTCCAGCGTTGCCTTCATGCGCGGTGATCATGGGCGCGGCGATCATGGCTCGGCCGCGCGCCGCAAGGCGGAGGACAAGTCATGAGCCCGCGCCGCACCGACGCTGGCGGCCGTATCGACCGGCTGAAAACCATCCGCTTCACCTTCGATGGCGCTGCCTACACCGGCCATGCCGGCGATACGCTGGCGTCGGCCCTGCTGGCCAAGGGCGTCACGCTGTACGGACGTTCGTTCAAATACCACCGCCCGCGCGGCCTGCTGACAGCCGGCGTCGAGGAGCCCAACGCCCTGGTGACGGTGCTGAAGGGCGAGGTTCGCGAACCCAACATTCCGGCGACCATGGTCGAGATCCATGACGGGCTGGTCGCCATCAGCCAGAACCGCTTTCCATCGCTTGCCTGGGACATCAATGCCGTCAACCAGCTTGGCGGCAAGATCCTGTCGGCCGGGTTCTACTACAAGACCTTCATGGGACCTGTGTTCGGTCCGGTCAAAGGCACGCGCTTCTGGATGTTCTGCGAGCATTTCATCCGCCGCGCCGCCGGTCTCGGCAGCGCCGGATCGGCGAAGGACCCGGCCCGCTACGAACGCATGAACGCCTTTTGCGACGTGCTGGTGGTCGGCTCCGGCCCGGCCGGTCTGATGGCCGCCAAGGCCGCCGCCGATCAGGGCGCGCGCGTCATGCTGGCCGATCTCGAGCCGCGTTTCGGCGGCTCGGCCAACTGGTCGGATGAAACGATCGACGGCGCGCCGGCCGCCGATTGGGCTCGCCGTATCGTCGCCCAGCTCGCAGGCCGTGACAATGTCCGGCTTTTGCCGCGCACCACGGTGTGGGGCTACTACGACAACAACACGCTTGCCGCGCTCGAACGGGTCAGCGACCACAAGGAGCAGCCCGCCAAGGGCGAGCCGCGCCATCGCTACTGGGCGATCCGCGCCAAATCCGTGGTCCTGGCCACGGGTGCTTTTGAGCGGCCGCTGGTCTTCCCCGGCAATGACCGGCCAGGCGTGATGCTGGCGCATGCCGCCGAGCGCTATGCCAACGAGTTCGGCG
>NZ_RZQG01000935.1:0-2233 GCF_003998635.1 Mesorhizobium sp. M7D.F.Ca.US.004.03.1.1 | reverse complement strand
ATCGTAACCGGCGTGCGCCATGTCGGCGTCGAGTCGATCGAGCAGGCGGCGCGTTTCGCAGCGCGCTGCGGGCATCCGCTGGTCACCGGTTTCGGCGTCGCCGGGGATGAGCGGATCGGCGAGATGGAGGACTATGTCAGAGCTTTCGAGATCGCTCGCGAGGCCGGGCTCGGCATCACCATCCATGCCGGCGAACTGACAGGCTGGGAGACCGTCCAGGCGGCACTCGATCACATCCGCCCCTCCCGCATCGGCCATGGCGTGCGCGCCATCGAAAACCCGGACCTTGTCCGGCGCATTGCCGACGAGGGCGTCGTGCTGGAATGCTGCCCCGGCTCCAACATCGCGCTCAAGGTGTTCGACAGCTTTGCCGACCATCCGTTTCCAGCCCTGCAGGCAGCCGGCTGCAAGGTGACGCTCAATTCCGACGACCCGCCCTATTTCTGGACTTCGCTGAAGCGCGAATACGACATCGCCGGCGAGCATTTCTCGATGAACGAAAAGGCGCTGGCTGCCGTTACCCGCACCGCTATCGAAGCCGCTTTCGTCGACAAAAAGACCAAGACCGCGCTTCTTGCCCGGTTGAACGGTGCGGCACGCTGATTTCTGCCGACAAAGCTGTGGTCGGGGCAGGCCAAGCGGTTCCTTGGCCGGCGCATTGTCGCTAGGGTTCGCTCAAGCAGCTTGAAGCGCGGCGCGTCCGAAAGGACCATGGCGCGCACTTTCGGGCGCAAGCATCAGGAGAACATCATGCAGGGCGTCACCGTCGTCGACCATCCGCTTGTCCAGCACAAGCTGACCATCATGCGCAAGAAGGAAACCTCGACGGCGGGCTTCCGCCGGCTGCTGCGCGAGATCTCGCTGCTGCTCGGCTACGAGGTCACCCGCAACCTCGAACTGACGACGACGACGATCGAAACGCCGATGGAAACCATGGAGGCGCCGACGCTGGAGGGCAAAAAGCTGGTCTTCGCCTCGGTGCTGCGTGCTGGCAACGGCTTGCTGGAAGGCCTGCTCGATCTGGTGCCGGCGGCCCGCGTCGCCCATGTCGGTCTCTACCGCGATCACGAAACGCTTGAAGCGGTCGAATATTTCTTCAAGGCGCCGAGCGACCTCGCCGACCGGCTGGTGATCGTCGTCGATCCGATGCTGGCCACCGCCAATTCGGCGATCGCTGCGATCGACAAGCTGAAAGAGCGCGGCGCCACCAACATCCGTTTCCTTTGCCTGCTGGCAGCGCCCGAAGGCATCGAGCGTTTCACCAAGGCGCATCCGGACGTTCCCGTGTTCACCGCTTCGATCGACCGCCAGCTCAACGAGAAGGGCTACATCATGCCCGGCCTCGGCGATGCCGGCGACCGCATGTACGGGACCAAATAATTTACCAATTGTTTACGCAAAGGCGGGTTTCTGGCGCCCGTTAAAGCGGCAAACACCATCAAGGCTTAAGGATCGGCTGTCACAAAGGCCGATCCATGCTGCGCAAACTTCTCATCCTCGGCGTTTTCGCCGGTACGTCGGCATCGATACCGATTGTGTATCAGTCGAATCCGCAATTCGTCGAAAACCTGCTGAAATCGGCGGCGCCGAGCAAACCCGCGGTCAACGTCCAACCGGACGTCAACCTGGCATCGGTGCCCGACAAGCCGGCGGCGTCGCTGCCGATGGGCCGCAAGGTGGTCGTTGCGGCAGACGAGCGCGGACACTTCTCGTCGGCATTCAAGCTCAATGGACGTCAGATCGACGGCATGATCGACACCGGCGCCACGCTGGTCGCCATCAACACCTCGACGGCGCGCAAGATCGGCCTGTCGCTGAACGCTTCCGACTTCAGCCACGAGGTCAGCACCGCCAACGGCACCATCAAGGCGGCCGTTGCAATGATCGACCGCCTGCAGATCGGCAGCATCACGGTCAACGACGTCCAGACCATCGTGCTCGACGACAGGGCGCTGCGCACCAATCTGATCGGCATGAGCTTCCTCAACCGGCTCGACAAATACCAGGTCGAGAACGGCACGCTGCTGCTCGTTCAGTAAAGAGTCGTGTCGTTGTTTTGTGCATGTCGTTATCCCAAGACCGCTTCACACTTTTGGGCGACATGCACTAGCCGCGCGGAAGAATCCGCCGGATGACCGATTTGTCGGCGGGCGGCTTCGAAGCGCCGACCGTATAGGCCGAAAGCACGGCGTCGGCCGCCGCCTCGGCATCGGCCAATGAGCGGGCATGGATC
>NZ_RZQG01000934.1:0-2238 GCF_003998635.1 Mesorhizobium sp. M7D.F.Ca.US.004.03.1.1 | reverse complement strand
GGCCAGATCGATGCCGCGCTTCAGGTCCATCGGGTTCATGCCGGCGGCAACGGCCTTGTGGCCTTCCTGGACGATCGACTGTGCCAGAACGGTTGCGGTCGTGGTGCCGTCGCCGGCGATGTCGTTGGTCTTCGAAGCAACTTCGCGGACCATCTGCGCGCCCATGTTCTCGAACTTGTCCTCAAGCTCGATTTCCTTGGCGACGGTGACGCCGTCCTTGGTGATGCGCGGGGCGCCGAACGACTTGTCGATGACGACGTTGCGGCCCTTGGGGCCGAGCGTGACCTTCACCGCGTCGGCGAGGATGTTGACGCCGCGCAGCATGCGCTCGCGGGCATCACGGGAGAATTTTACGTCTTTGGCAGCCATTTTTAGCTCCTGGCAAGGGCTTGGAGTAAGCCCGGGAATTCAGTTGACGGTGAGGCCGATAATCAGCCGATGATGCCCATGATGTCGGATTCCTTCATGATCAGAAGGTCTTCGCCATTGAGCTTGACTTCGGTGCCCGACCACTTGCCGAACAGGATGCGGTCGCCAGCCTTGACGTCCAGCGGGACCAGCTTGCCAGCTTCGTCACGAGCGCCGGAGCCGACAGCGATGATCTCGCCTTCCTGCGGCTTTTCCTTTGCCGTATCCGGGATGATGATCCCGCCGGCGGTCTTGGATTCGGATTCGACCCGGCGAACGACCACGCGGTCATGAAGCGGGCGGAACTTCGACTTTGCCATTTTTTCTTCCTCGATGAGAACGGTGAGAAACAGTTCCTCCATCCGGCGGCGCCGGACCTATGGTTAGCACTCACCAATGGAGAGTGCTAACGTGGCGCTGAAATAGGCCGCCGACCTTTGAGAGTCAAGGTGCGCGAAGACTGCGATGCGCGCGAAATTTTTCTCATGCTGCCGCACGATTTCAGAAAGCCTGGGTTGCGCGCGCCCCGGCTTGAAACGCCGTCCTGCTGTCTTCAGTGTCTTGGCGCTCGCAGCACCAACAGCGGGCATCGCTCGGCAAGCCCATAGCTCCCGGTTAAAGCGATGCGGACATCGCCAAAGAACGCTTTCGCCTCGCTCACCAGTGTTGTCGCCGGCGCGAAGCTGTAGATGGCCGGCGAGTTCCGATAGACATCGATGGTGCCGATGGTGGGCAGGTCCCAGCCCGTGCGAGCCGAAAGCTCTTCGCGGTCAGGAAACAACGCATCGAAACTTTCCGCGATCGTCCTGACCGGAATGGCATGGTCGGGCGCATCGCCCGTCGCGGTCATGGCGACGCGCCATTTGAGTTCATGGAAGGTCGAGACACCGCCCGACAGTGCAAACGCCGGCAGCGCCGCCGGGTCTTCCGGTGTTTCCGGACCGGCAAAGAGACGCAGTCCCGCGCGGCCGTCGGTGCGCAGTACGCCAGCGATTGCCGCAAACAGCGCCCGGCGCCCGGTTGAAAGGCCGAGCGCCGACAGGCAGCCGTCGCCGATCACCGCATCGATGCTTGCGTTCGACACCGGCAAGTCGAGCCAGTCGCCGTTGATTGCCTTTCGCAACGCGGTGTCGCCTGGCCAGATACCGGCGATCATGTCGGAAGATTCGTCAACGGCCGTCATCGTCGTCCCGAGCCCGGCGAGTTCCGGCGTCACGCCAAGCAGAACGACGTGCGCCTTCGAAAGGTTGAGCTCGCGCTCATAGGCCTCAACCGCTTCAGCCGGCGGCCGCAACGGTGGTCCGAGCAACTGCCAGTGCCCTCGAATGGCATTCCAATGGTCGGTCATCCACAGCCCCAAGCCGGCATTGTATTTGCAGCTATAATCGAGGACGCTAATGAGACCAAGCGGCATGACACGCATCGCGGTTATTACGCATGAGTTCGACAGGTTCGAACGCTGGCGCGGCCCGCTGTTTCGCCGCGGCAGTTCCTATATGCTTTTCGATCTGCTGAAGGAACTGAAGCGACGCGGTCATTCCGTCCGCATAATCGCCGGAACGTCGGCAAAGCCGGAGGCCGACATCGCGGTGCTACACGTCGATGCGACCGTGACGCCACCCGAATATGTCGAATACGCACGCGCTTTTCCCTTCTGCCTGAACATCGGGGCTGCCGACATCTCCAAACGACGCGTCAGTGGCGCCTTGATCGGCAAGGATGACGACTGGCAAGGGCCAGTCATCGTCAAGAGTAATCTCAACAATCTCGGGGTGCGGGAGCAGGCGCTCAACCGGCGATCGCTGCGTGCCGGAAAGCCGAGGCCGTTTC
>NZ_RZQG01000933.1:0-2183 GCF_003998635.1 Mesorhizobium sp. M7D.F.Ca.US.004.03.1.1 | reverse complement strand
GCAGCGATCATTTCGGCAAGTTCCAGCGCGCGCGGCAGCAGCCGATCGACATCGACGATCTCGTTGACCAGGCCGGTAGCGACGAATTCGGAGGCCGGCACAATGGCGCCGGTCATCAGCAAAAAGTTGGCGCGGTTGCGGCCGAGCTTGGCAACGCTGCGTTGGGTGCCGCCACCGCCGGGGATTAGCCCGAGCTTGATCTCGGGCAGGCCGAGTTTCGCGAACTGGTTGGCGATGACGATGTCGCAGCACAAGACCAGTTCCATGCCACCACCCAGCGCGAAGCCGTTGACTGCCGCGATCACCGGCTTGGGGTTGTTCTCGATCGCCGCGTACATGCGCGTGCCGGCAGCCTGGAAAGTATCGAACTCGGATGCTGTCTGGGCGGCATATTCCTTGATGTCGGCACCGGCCATGAAACCGCGCCCCTCGCCGGTCACCACGATCGCGCCGACGCCCGAGTCGTCCGACAATGCCTCGAAGGCCTCGGTGATCTCACTTTGCATCACCCGGTTCATGGCGTTGAGCTGGTCGGCGCGCCGGAAGGTGACGATCGCGACGCGGCCCGAAGTTTCGACCGTAAGTGTCTGATAGGCTCGCATCGTCAGGCCGCGTCCACGGTCATGTCACCGGACGCTTCCAATGCGGCAATCTCGTCCTTGGACAGGCCGAACTCGGCCAGGATCTCGCGGCCATGCTGGCCGACCAGCGGCGCCGGCCGCTCGATGGTTGCGGGCGTCTCGCTCATCTTGACCGCGGGTGCCACCACCCGCACCTTGCCGCCGCGCGGATGATCATAGCTGGTGATCATCCGCATATGCTTGACCTGCGGGTCCTCCGCCGCGCGGCGGATATCCTTCACTTCGGCGCACCAGATGTCGACTGCCAGCAGCCGCGCCAACAGATCCTGCGTGGCGAACTTCTTGGTCTCGGCATTGACCTTGTCGAACACCTCGTCGCGCTTGTCGAACAGGGTTTTCAGGTCGTCATAGACGGCAAGCTGCGGCGCCTCCAGCACCTCGTAAAGTGTCTTGAACGGGCTCATGGCGATCGATATGTAGCCGCCGTCCTTCGCCTCGTAGATGCCGAACGGCGCCTGCATACCGGGATGGCCAATGCCGGAATTGGGCCGGACGAAATCTTCGCCGAGATTGAGAACGGCAACATATTCCTGGTTGAGATGCGCCATCAGACCGGCCAGCAGATTGACCTCGATCTTCTGGCCCTTGCCGGTCTTCTCGCGATAGTAGAGCGCCGACAGGATGCCGTAGACCATGTTCATGGCGCCGATCTGGTCGGCGAGACCGGCGCCGGCGGGAACCGGGGCCTGGTCGCCGCGACCGGTGTTGGCAATCAGCCCTGCAAGTCCCTGGATCAGCATGTCCTGGCCGGGGCGCTCGACATAAGGACCTTCCTCGCCATAGCCGGAGCCCGAGCAGTAGATGATGCGCGGATTGACAGCCTTGAAGTCCTCGTAGCCGTAGCCGAGCTTGGCCAGCACGCCGGGGCGGAAATTCTGCACCACCACGTCAGCGCTCTTGGCCATCTCCATGAGGATGGCGTGAACCTTGCGGCTCTTCAGGTTAAGCGCGATCGAACGTTTGTTGCGGTTCCAGGCGAGGAAATTCGGGCTCTCGGAGCCGCCCACCCATTTGGCAAAGAAGGTCATGCCGCGGAACATGTCGCCGGCGCCGGCGCGCTCGACCTTGATGACGTCGGCGCCCATGTCGCCGAGCAGCTGGGTGGCGAACGGCCCTTGCAGCAGATGGCTGAAATCGAGGATGCGGACGCCTTCGAGGGCCTTGTTCATTTCATGTCTCGTTTCGTGTTGTCAAAGCAGTTCGGGCACGTAGCGGGGTGCTGCGGTCAGCCCGCCGTCGACGCGCAGGTCGGTGCCGGTGGTGAAGCCAGCGGCGTCGGAGGCGAGATAGATTGCGGCTTCGGCCACTTCGGAAGGCTCGCCGATGCGGCCGAGCGGATGCATCTTGACCCAGGCCTTGGCGAGGTTGCCGCCGATCTCCTTGATCAGCCTGTCGTTCATCGGCGTGTTGATGGTGCCTGGCGAGATCGAATTGACCCGGATGTTCATCGGACCGAACTCGACCGCCATCTGACGCGTCATTGCCATCACCGCGCCCTTGGCGCCAGCATAGGCGGTCCAGCCGTCGAGGCCGATATGGCCC
>NZ_RZQG01000932.1:0-2249 GCF_003998635.1 Mesorhizobium sp. M7D.F.Ca.US.004.03.1.1 | reverse complement strand
GTTGAAACGTGCTCGATGCCAGATTTTGCGACACTCTGGTCAGCTCCGCTATCCCCACCACGGAGATCAACGACGATGCTTTGATTGCCATCGTTACCTCGTTGATGATCGAGGGCAGCGTCAGGCGAACGGCTGTCGGAAGCACGATATAGACGAAATTCTGTCTGCGGTTGAGGCCGCTCATAAGCGAAGCCTCAACAAATCCTTTTGGCACCGCAAGGAACCCGCCACGCATACATTCTGCCAGGTATGCCGCCTCGCAGACAGCAAGTGCGGCAATTGCAGCTTGTTCCGGGGTGGTCGAAAGTCCCACGCCAGAAACGCCATAATAGGCAAACAACAGCAGCACCAGCAAAGGAACGCCACGAAAGAAGCTGACGTAGAAACGGCCAAAGGCACGAAGCACTGGTTGCCTGCTGAGGCAACACAGACAAAGAACTACCGCGGCCGGCAGACCGATGACCAACGCCGCGGCCGAATAGATTACCGTGTTTGCAGCGGCACCAGCCAAAAGCGGCCACGAGCCGGCAAGAAAGGAAAAATCCAAAATTACCCCCGCCAAGCTGCCATGTGCTCCTATGAGGAGCCGAGGCCCGCCGTCATTTAGTACTGGGCCGGGTCGACGATGGCCGGAAGCTCAACGGCCGCTCCAAACCAACGTTTTTGCAGCTCGGCGAAGCGGCCGTCCGCCTTGATCGCGGCAATCGCGTCGTTGACGGCTGCGATCAACGTCTCGGAATCAGCGTCCTTTCGCCCGACATAGGCGACGTAGCGCAACTCTCCAAAGGTGCCCGGCACCACGGCAAAGATATTCGGCCTCAGCGCGGCGGTGTAGCCGTTGTTAGAACTCTGATTGGTAAACGCGACAATGCGACCGGCCGCCAGATCCGCGTTGCCTTGACTGGAATCCCCATACTCGCGCACTTCTGCCTTCGGAGTCAGAGAGGCCGCAAGCTTTTTCAATTCTTCCAAGGAGACTTCCGCGCGCAACCCTCCCACCGGCTTGCCAGCGATGTCATCGATCTTTGTGATGCTGTTGTCATTCGCTCTCTTGAGCAAATTGAATGCGCTCAGGCCAATCGGCGAGGTGAAGCGGTAGCGTTCACCACGCTCCTTCGTAATAGAGACCGGACCGGCAACAATATCGAACTTGCCCGCCTCCAGGCCGGGGAGAACGCTCGGCCAGGGAAGGTCAAGGAAAGTCACTTTGACGTTCAGTTGCTTGCCGATTTCGGCGAAAAGATCGGCATTGAACCCGGTTTGCTTGCCATCTTTCAGAAAATCATAGGGCGCGTACTGCATCTCGGTGCCGACCGTCAGCTCGCCTTTGGCTTTTACGGTATCAAGTGCGTCCGCTGCCAAAGCACTGTTCGCTGCTGCCAACCCGAGTGCTAAGATCGCAGCACAGAATACTCGGTTCGTTACCCTACGATTATGCATCAAGCCGTCCCCCAGATGGCGGCAAGTTCATGCGCCGCTCCATTTCCGCGCTCCTGCCGAGCGATCAGGCCTTGACGATAGAATGGCGGTCACTCCGCTTGTGATCTTGAGTGTTGCAACCTTTGTTGCATCCGCTTCAACGGATGAAATTCATCGTGTCCGGTTGGCAGTTTTCCAAACATTGGGTGCAAACGCACTTGCTTATCTGCGTGTTCCTGCACGCTTATCGTTGCTAACCATAGTTCCTAGAAGTCGGTCTCAGGAGTACCGACGAAATTTGAGGGCGAGATGCTGGATCTGGTTGTTCGTGGCGATATCGTGCTTCCTGGTGGTGTCCAACGCGGTTGGTATCTGGCAATAAAGGACGGCAAGGTAGCTGCCGTCACAAGCAGCGATCCCGGAGTGGCGCGTGAAAAACTGCAACGCGACGCCGCCCTGATCTTTCCAGGCGCAATCGATGCCCAGGTCCATTCCCGGAGCCAGAGGAACCGCGAGGATTTCATTTTCTCGACCAAGGCCGCTGCTGCTGGCGGGGTCACCACAATCGTCGACATGCCCTATGACGAGGGTTTGCTGGTCTGCGATCGTGCGAGCGTGGAGAGAAAGGCGGCAGACATCGCCGAGCAGGCACATGTCGACGTGGGGCTCTATGGCACCATCCGGCCGTCCGAGGGGACATCCAAGATCGCCGAGCAGGTCGAAGCAGGCGTCTGCGGGTTCAAGTTTTCTACCTTCGGAACTCACCCAGAGCGGTTTCCCCGCATTCCCCCTGACCTTATGGCCGAGGCTTTCACCGAGGTCGCCAAGAG
>NZ_RZQG01000931.1:0-2250 GCF_003998635.1 Mesorhizobium sp. M7D.F.Ca.US.004.03.1.1 | reverse complement strand
GAGACAGGTCGACGGTGAGGAGGCCGTTCTCGAGGTTGGCTGCCTTGATCTTCATATGGTCGGCCAGTCTGAACGACTGCCGGAAGCTGCGATAGGCCAAGCCGTGGTGGAGCAACTGGCGTCCGCTCTGATCATCGGCTTTCTGGCCCACGACAACCAGCTCCGGGCCATGCTGGGTCAATTCAACCTCGTCCGGGCTGAACCCAGCGATCGCCATGGCGATGCGGTAGTCGTTCTCACCGACCTTCTCGATATTGTAAGGCGGCCAGTCGGTCCGCGAGCCGCTATCGTGCATGTCGAAAAGACGGTCGAAACCGACGGTGGTGCGATACAGAGAGTCAAAGGTTCTCATAGCCACATTGTCCTTGAAGCAACATGGGCACAAGGGACGCCGCCCCATGCGGCGCCGCCAGTCTTGCCGAACCGTACGGCCTCGACGGCAGATGATTTAAAGGCGGCTCAAAATCGGTTCAAGAGACAGTTGGAAAAATTTTGGAAGGCATTGGAAGGCATCCCAAATGGCACCGCCAGCGAGAGATGAATTGCCTCAGCTCGCCTCGTCGTGGCTCGGAAAGCCCAAGCAAGTAGTTTCTGGCTTCCGACGCCTTGCCGGCGCAGTAGTGAACGCCCTGCGGTCATCCTTCAGGAGTTTGATCCAGCTGACCAAGTATTTGGCGTGGTCAACGCGGGGGTTCGCCTCGATACCCAGCTTCGCGCAGAGAAACGCGGCTCCGAGTTCGGAGTTCTTCGGCCGCGCACGCGACGTCGCCGAAGCGCTGGCAATTCGCGTCGCAGTCGCGGCGCCGTCCAATGGGGCAGTTCGTGAAGCAGGACCCCATGTTAGGCCTCAGTGGCGCTGCTGGTCGACGTGCCGGTGAACAGATGCTGCAACAGCAACACGATTTCGTCGGTGCTTGGCCGGTAGCAGGCCTGTTCGCCCTGGTGGGTGGCAAGGCTGGCGGCGATCAGGGCATCAGCCTGCGCGATCGGGAATACTTGGTTATCGTACGTCGTGCGGGCTTTCTCGGACTGGTAGCCATCCGCCTGCCCGACATTGAACACCCAGCTCAGACGGGCGCATGGGATTTGGCGGCCGTCCTCGTCGGTGCCAGTTTCGTCGGCGTCCTTGCGCCCGAGCATCTTGAACCAGATGACCGGAGTGCCGCCCTTGCGGACGCTAGCGCCCTTTGCCGACCACTGGCTGGGAATAGGTGGCAATGCCGCTGGGATCGTCATCAGACGCTCCCGTGATCAGGCCGGGTCCCAAGATGCCAAGAAGCTGGGGCTTTGATGGGCCGACAACCGGATCGTTCTCTTTCATGTTGACAGGTCCCTCCGCGGCGAGCGAGGTAACTCGCCGCCACGGCAAAGTTCCGTCGTGCCAAAAATTTTGCCGCACTTTCCTCCCGGCGAGGACATTGGTCTCGCCGTCACTGGCTCACAAGGCGGCATACCATCTCGTGCGTGTCCAAAACCGCTGGGAACGAAACCATAACTCCGTCGTTCGCTTAAGCGACGTCGGGGCAGAAATATGCACGATCCTTTCTTTGAAGAGCTAGTAGTCATCGAGGCGAAAAAGCCAGGGGGCTATCGCACTTTGGTGAGCGTCTCCGAGGCCGCGATTTTTATGATGGACAGCTGGCCTGAGGAACACGGCCAGCTCTACGCGGCGGCACTTCAGGCATGCACCGGTCACCTCACCACACCGCAGCAGGTCGAAGCCGCCCGCCAAGCTTTTCTCGCCGCCGCGGAAGAGGCTGGTTTGGTCGTTCTGGATGCCGAGCCTGTGGAAGGCGACACGCCCCCCGGTTGTTATTCGCAGGCTGGTCTGCGCCTTCGATGACCTTTTGACGCTGGATTAATGTCACTTGTTTCACGCTTCGGAGTGAATCCATCCGACGAAGTCGGGGGCGCAGTTCTAACGCGGCTGCCGCGATTGCGTTGCTCTCATAAGACCTTAGTCGGACCACCCCAGACCAAAGCCTCACTCTGGAACGGTAAGCTTCCGTCATCGTTTCCTCGTCTGTAAGTAATTGAAACGAGGAGAGGAAATTATGGCTGACGGCCCAACTGTTGTTAACTCTGGAGGTGGCGGCGGCACTGCGGTTGCTATTGTTCTCGGACTTATCGCAATCGTTGTCTTGCTGATTTTCACCGGTGTCATCAACATCAATGGTGGCGGCGGCGGGAAGGACATTAACGTCAAGGTCGAAGCGCCGAAGGTGGAAGCACCGGCCGCGCCTGCGGCAC
>NZ_RZQG01000930.1:0-2257 GCF_003998635.1 Mesorhizobium sp. M7D.F.Ca.US.004.03.1.1 | reverse complement strand
GTCATGGCGATATGGCGGGATTCGTTGAGATCCACATCGAACAGGGCCGCGTGCTGGAGGCTGCGGAGGAAGACCTTGGCGTTGTGACCGCAATCGTGGGAATAACACGCCTTTCGATTGACATTGAGGGTCGGGCCGACCACTCCGGCGCGACGCCGATGGGCCTTCGCAAGGATGCGCTGGTCGCGGCGGCCCTCATGATCGCAGCATTCGAAGAAAGGGCAAAGCAGGACCAAGGCACGCCCATGGTTGCTACGGTGGGTAAACTCGACGTTCTTCCCAATGCCTCAAACGTGGTTCCGGGGCGCGTTTCTTTCGTCCTGGAAATTCGCGCAGGCCAAGCCCAGACGCTGGCACGCTACGAAAAATGGGCCAAACGCTTGGCATACAGCATTGCGGCAGACCGTGGGCTGACTGCGCAGGTGCGCGTTCTCGGACAAAGTGAGCCTATCAGCATGGACACATCCATTCAGCTGGCAATTTCGGATTCTGCATTTGCGGCCGGTTACAAATATCGCTCCATGCCAAGCGGTGCGGGGCACGACGCGGCCCATGTCGCTATATTCGCTCCTTCCGGCATGATCTTTGTGCCTTGCCTCGATGGCAGAAGCCATTGTCCGGAGGAATTCTGCACGCCAGAGCAGATGGCAAAGGGTGTCCAGGCTCTTGTCGACACGCTGATCGCACTCGACGCCAGAAGCTAATTTTCAAGGAAGACCCATGAATAGCACTGGCATTTTCAGACGAGTCAAGACCAAGCGTGGCGACCTCGTTTTTGAGTCGAGGAAGAACCTTGAAAACGGCGAAAGGGCTATAAATCAAGCCACGTTCGGTGCAGGCCCGGAAGGGCTCAAGTGATGGCGACGGGTGCGACCTGGATGCTAAAGGGCGGACTGGTGCTCGCCCATTCCGAAGACGAGGCTCTGCGCCGCGATGTGGTTGTGCGAGACGACACCATAGTCGCTGTCGGGCAAGATCTTGACCCAAACCAGTACGGCGTGTCGCAGGAGCGCTCCGCCGAAGGGCTCCTGGTCACGCCCGGCAATATCAATACCCACTACCACTCGCACGACCGTTGGGATCGAGGACGGTTTTCGTCGCTTCCGCTCGAAATTTGGATGAGCCTTTACAATCCGCCGATCGTGGGAAGGGGCTGGACTCCCGACGAGATCTATCTGCGAACTCTCATCGGGGGAATGGAACTCATCCGCGGTGGCAGCACAACCGTGATTGATGACGTGCATCTTGGACTGCAACTTGACGAGCCGAGCATCGACGCAGTCTTCAGAGCTTACGAAGACCTTGGCTTGCGTGCCGATGTCGGCATCGCGTACGCGGATCGTCCCGGCCACGAGACGATCCCCTATCTCGACGCTGTCTTGCCAAACCATCTCAAGAGCAAAGGACAAGTCGCCGCTCTCGAAACAGCGGATATGCTTGCGCTCTGGAGAAGCCTTGCAACCCGGCACAGTGGGCGGGTAAGGGCGGTGATATCCGTTTCCGGCCCGCAACGTTGCAGCGTGCGCTTTCAACAAGAGGCATGGGATCTGGCGGAAGATGTCTCTCGTCCTGTGCTGACGCATGTTCTCGAAAGCCGTGTGCAGGCGATCACAGGGCCACACTTCTATGGCAAATCTCTTGTGGCCTTTATGAATGAGGCCGGTGTCCTGCGTCCGAACTCCGTTCTGATCCATGGCGTGTGGATGTCAGCGCAGGACCTTGATCTTGTTGCGGATGCCGGCGCTTCGATATCGCATAATCCAGTCAGCAATCTCAAACTCGGCAGCGGCATTGCTCCTGTGATCGAGATGTTGCGCCGCGGAATCCCTGTCGGACTTGGAACGGACAACCACAATGGCAACGATGGTTGCTCGATATTCGAGTCTATCAAGCTTGCGGTGATGCTTCAGACAGTTCAGACGGAAGACCATGACCAATGGCTGGATGCCGCGGCAGGACTGAAGGCAGCAACCGAGAGCGGCGCCAGGCTCATGGGGCGGGGACACGACCTCGGCCGCATCGCGCCGGGTTTCAAGGCCGATTTTTTGTTGTTCGACCTCTCGGCAGATGCCTTCTTGCCGCTCAACGACGCCAAAGTACACTTGGTTTTTGCCGACTCGTCGCGTGCGCTACGCAGTGTTTATGTTGCCGGCCAACCTGTGCTCCTGGATGAAAAAATCGTCACCCTAGACGAAGCGACTATACGCAAGGAAGTTATCGATCGCATCGCTGTGATCCAGCGAAAGGTCTTGAATGG
>NZ_RZQG01000092.1:0-11726 GCF_003998635.1 Mesorhizobium sp. M7D.F.Ca.US.004.03.1.1 | reverse complement strand
CCTCAGGGCTGACTGAACGTCAGAGCAGAGGGTCGATGATGGCCGACATTTCCTCAATCGACATCGCCCCTTTGTAGGTCTTACCGTTGATGAAGAAGGTCGGTGTCGAGTCGACCTTGAATTCATTGGCGCCGCGCTTCTGGACCGATCTCACATCGTCCAGAAGTTTCTGGTCCGTCAAGCAGGCCTCGAAGGACTCCTGTGTAAAACCGGCGAGCTTCGAGATTTGCAGCAGCGCATCCTTGGTATTCTGGACGCCAACCCAGTTCGCCTGCTGCCGGAACAGGACGTCGACCATCGGGAAATAGTTATCCTTGGCGCAGCGCGCCAGCATGAAACCGGCTTCGGCGCTCGGATCGAACGGGAATTCGCGCAGGATGTAGCGCGCCTTGCCGGTGTCGATGTACTTGGTCTTCAGGTCCGGAAAGGTGGTCTCGGCGAAATGCGCGCAGTGCGGGCAGGTCATCGAGGCGTATTCGACGATGGTGACCTTGGCGTCGTCCTTGCCAAGCTGCTTGTCAGGCAGTGCACCCGGCTTCATCAGTTCCACCATGTCCACGGTGCCCTGGGCTTCCGGCGCGGTAGCGGCGGCCGGCGTGGCCGGCTTTGCGGGAGCGGCAGGATCGGCGGGCTTCACATCCGCGGCCTTCGCTTCCTGGCCAGAGTCGCTGCAGGCGGCGAGCAGGGCGACCGCCGGAATGGCGGCCAGCGAAGACAGGACGTTTCTGCGAGACAAGCTTTGGCCGAACGGGGGACGGTTCATACGAATCACCTGACAAGGGTTGGATTTTGCAATGCAAAGGCACGAAAAGGCGAGAGTTGGCGCGAATTAAGGCATCTCGATCCCCAATCCAATCGCCAAACCTGACAGGGGCGATCACGAATGCGAGATATTGACGACAAATCCATGACTTTCTTCGAGAGGCCTATGACTTTCTCTCCCCAATAATGGTCGCGCCAAGTTTTTCCAGAGAGGCGCGCAACGCATCATTGTCGACCAGGCCGACGGTTCCCGACAATTTCATCTTCTCGGCAGCCGTCAGCGGCCTGAGGGCCGGCTTGCGCCGTCCTTTATCAGTTGTCACCGGCTTCTGCAGGATCCTGATGCGGCTGATGGCGGTGAAACCGAGGAAGGCGTTGACCCGGTTGATGATCTCGCCGGTCTCGTGCTGCAGATGAAGTGCCGCCATGCCTTCGCAGGCGATGACCAGCACCGCCGGCTCGAATGGATCGTCCTCATGCATGCGGCGCGGCCACTGGATCTTTTCGGGGCGCGAGTGGCTGGCCAGCCGTGGACCGGCAATCTCTTCCCATGACTGGACGAGGCCGATCGAAATGCCGGCCCGCTTTCGCAGCACCGGATCGAGGATCTTGGTCGCGAGATCACTGACCGGGACGGGATTGCTGTAGGGCGTTCTCCCTGCCATGTACGTTCTCCAGCCACGACCCAGCAGATACCGGCCAAGCCAATACAAGATCAATGGCATCAGCAGACCAGACCCGCAAGACCGCATCCGGGGATAGTGGTAAAGCCACATCCGGGGATATCGCATCCCGCTTGCTCGACTGGTACGATGTGCACCACCGTGAGTTGCCATGGCGGATCACGCCACGTGAGCATGCGCAAGGCGCAAGGCCCGATCCCTACCGTATCTGGCTGTCCGAGGTCATGCTGCAGCAGACCACCGTCGAAGCGGTGAAGGCCTATTTCCGGGTTTTCGTCGAGAAATGGCCCGATGTCGAGGCACTGGCCGCAGCACCGACCGAAGACGTGATGAAGGCCTGGGCCGGGCTCGGCTACTATTCCCGCGCCCGCAATCTCAAGGCCTGTGCCGATCTGGTGGCTCAACGTGGCGGCCGGTTTCCCGACACGGAGACGGCTTTGAGAGAATTGCCTGGCATCGGCGCCTATACGTCGGCGGCGATTACGGCGATCGCCTTCGACCGCCCCGCCGCCGTTGTCGACGGCAATGTCGAACGCGTCATCTCCCGGTTGTTTTCGATCACAGCGCCGTTGAGCGAGGCCAAGCCCGAGATCCGCGCCCATGTCGAGCGCATGGTGCCCGGGGCAAGGCCTGGCGACTTCGCTCAGGCGATGATGGATCTCGGCGCCACCATCTGCACCCCACGGCGGCCGCGCTGCATGCTGTGCCCGCTGCGCGAAGACTGCAGCGCCGTCCTTTCAGGCGATCCCGAACACTTTCCGGTGCGCCTGCCAAAGGCCGACAAGCCCCTGCGGCGCGGCGCGGCCTTCGTCGCGGTCAGAAGCGACGGCGCTATCCTTCTGCGTAAGCGGGCGGAGAAAGGCCTGCTTGGCGGCATGACCGAGGTACCGACGACTGGCTGGACCGCGCGGATCGATGGCGACACCACGGAGGCGGCAGCGCCCTTCCCCGCCGACTGGCGGCATGCAGGCCGCATTGCACATGTCTTCACGCATTTCGCTCTCGAACTCGAAGTCTTTCACGCCCACATCAAAGGTGATGTGCCGGCGGGACATTTCTGGTCGCTGGCCCATGAAATTTCCGGGGAAGCACTGCCGACCGTCATGAAAAAGGCAATTGAAGCGGCGATACCCGACGCGACGAAAAAGCCGTCGCCGCACAGTGCAAAGAGGCCCCATGACTGAAATACGCCACATCGTTTTCGACATCGGTAGAGTGCTGATCCACTACGATCCCAACATTCCGTTCAGCCGCCTCATTCCGGATGCCGAAGAGAGAAGGTGGTTCTTCGACAATGTCTGCACGCATGACTGGAACATCGAGCAGGACCGCGGACGGACCTGGGAAGAGGCCGAGGCGCTGCTGATCGCGGACCATCCCGATCACGCCGAAAACATCCGCAGTTTCCGCCGCCACTGGCACGAGATGGTGCCGCATGCCTATGACGACAGCGTCGCCATCATGGTCGGCCTGATCGAGAGCGGCCACGACGTGACCATGCTGACCAATTTTGCCAGCGACACGCTGGCCGAGGCCCGCGAGCGCTTCGATTTTCTCGAACGGCCGCGTGGCGTCACGATCTCCGGTGAGATCGGCCTGATCAAGCCGGATCGCGGCATTTACGATCATCACGTCGCTGCCTTCGGCCTCGAACCGGCGGCGACGCTGTTCATCGATGATAGCCAGAAGAATGTCGACGGCGCCAAGGCGGCGGGCTGGCAGTCGGTGCTGTTCACCGATGCGAAAACGCTTCAAGCAGACCTTGAACGTCACGGAATCAAGGCGTGATTTGAATCGCTTCGCGCGATCCGTTGCGACTTTGAATCAACGGAATTCGACGCAATTGGCAGGGGCTCAGGCCCCTGCCCGCTCCATGCCAAGCCGTGCAATGCGGCGAAGCTCGTCAATCGGGGTCAGGCCGCCGCTGCGCTCATAGTGCCAGAAGGTCCAGCCGTTGCAGGCATCCAGGCCCTGCACTTCGGCGCCGATCTTGTGGATCGAGCCGGCGCTGTCGCCGATCGCCACCGTGCCGTCGGCGCGCACCTTGGCCGCCCAGCGCTTCTTGGCGTCGTAGAGCGTGGCGCCGGGCATCACCAGGCCGGTGTCGATCAGGCTGACGAAGGCAACGCGCGGCTCGGCGCGCTTGCCGGTGAGCACGGTGAGATCCGCGCCATCCAATGGCTGCACCGCGTCGATGCGCTCGTTGGCGGCGTCGATATAGGCCTGCTCGCGCTCGATGCCGACGAAATGGCGGCCGAGGCGTTTTGCCACCGCGCCGGTGGTGCCGGAGCCGAAGAAGGGATCGAGCACGATGTCGCCCGGTTTGGTCGAGGCCATCATGATGCGGGCAAGCAGCGCTTCCGGCTTCTGCGTCGGATGCAGCTTGTCGCCATTGTCGTTCTTGAGTCGCTCGCCGCCGGTGCAGATCGGGAACAGCCAGTCGGAACGCATCTGGATGTCGTCGTTGGACGCCTTCATGGCTTCGTAGTTGAAGGTATAGCCCTTGCCCTTCTGGTCGCGCGTGGCCCAGATCATCGTCTCATGCGCGTTCTGGAAGCGGCGGCCACGGAAATTCGGCATCGGGTTGGTCTTGCGCCAGACGACGTCGTTGAGGATCCAGAAGCCGAGATCCTGCATCTTGGCGCCGACCCGGAAGATGTTGTGATAGGAGCCGATGACCCAGATGGTGCCGTTGGGCTTCAGCACCCGGCGCGCCGCCAGAAGCCAGGCACGCGTGAAGGCGTCGTAAGCTTCAAAACTCTCGAACTGGTCCCAGTCGTCGTCGACGGCGTCGACCTTGGACTGATCGGGCCGGTGCAGGTCGCCGTCGAGCTGCAGATTGTAGGGTGGATCGGCGAAGATGACGTCGATCGACTTTTCGGGCAGCCGGTCGAGTGCGGCGACGCAGTCGCCCTTGAGGATCGTGTCCAGCCATTCGGATTGCTGGGGAGCGTGGGATAGCTCGTCGAGAAGACGCACGGCAGACATTCTGACACCCAAGGCACGCGTTACTGTTTTACTCTCTGTTATGGTTACCGATCAGCGTAAATATTCGGTGAAGACTGCCGAATTTGCGAAGGTGGCCCTGTTGGTGTATGCCGCGCCGCCTGAGCCTCCCGAGGCCACTTCATCCTCCCATTGTCCGGATCGCCATGCCCCAGCCAGACCTTGTCATCTTCGATTGCGACGGCGTGCTCGTCGATTCCGAAATCATCGCCGCCCGCGTCGAGGCGGAACTGCTGACCCTAGCCGGGTACGAAATATCGGCTGAGGAGATTTCCGAGACCTATGCCGGACTGACCTTCAAGGACATCATGATGCGGGTCGAGGAGAAATCCAGCATTCCGTTCCAGGCCTCGCTGATCGACCGTGCCGAGGACCTTGTCGACCGCAAATTGCGTAGCGACGTACGCGCCATAGACGGGGTTCGCGAGGCGGTTGCCGCAGTAACGGCGCCGCGCTGCGTCTGCTCGAATTCTCGCTCGGAACGGATCGAATTCATGCTGGAGAAGGTGCATCTGCTGCCGTTTTTCGCCGGCCGGATCTTTTCGGCGCTGGAAATACCAAGCAAGAAGACCAAGCCGGCGCCCGACGTGTTCCTGTTTGCGGCGGAGACACTCAACGCCAACCCGGCAAACACTTTCGTCATTGAGGATTCCGTGCACGGCGTCCACGGCGCCAGGGCGGCAGGCATGCGCGTGATCGGCTTCACCGGCGCGGCCCACAGCTATCCCGGCCATGCCGACGCATTGACCGAGGCCGGCGCCGAGACGGTGATCCGCCGCTGGGCGGAGCTGAAAAGCGTGATCGCGGCGCTGTCGGAGTGGTCTGACGCCTGAGAAGCGTGCGCAGCGACGCACGCCTCGTGCAACTGCCGCGCTCTAGTTCGTCGCGGCAGTTCTCTTGCGGTGGGTCCTCTTCGGCTTGTCCGTCGTCGCCTTCGGCGCGTTTTCATCATAGCCGGCAAAGGCCTGATAGTCCTGCGCCGTCGGCTCGGGCACGACAATATTGGAATCGGTGAAGACGAACTGTGTGGCGACCGAGGGGTCGGTGACCTGGACCTGATACTGGTGAATCTGCGAGTAAAGCACGTCGGTGCCATGCATCACCGCGGTGCGGATCGGCATGGTGATGGTGCCGGGCGAGAACTTCGGTCCCGGCACGATCTTGCCGGCGACCGCGATCTTCATCGTCAGCTGGCCGTTGGCACGGCTGCAGTCGCGTGTCACGTCGCTGACCGATGCCTGGTAGATGATGTTCGCCGACTCGTCGGGCGGAGTTGCAGCGGCGTCGGCCTCAGCCTGGGCCGCGGCATCCTGCGCGGCGTCGCCGGTCTTCTTGAGCTTGGGCTTGGGCTTCTGGACGCCCTTGGCGTAGGTGTTGAAGAAGGCCGTGCCGTCGCGCACTGTCACCCGGGGGCAATAGGCCTGCAACTGGCTGGCCAGGATCTTGGGATCCTGAGGCGGCGGTGGAACCGTCGGATCCTTCTTGCCGATGCCGAGGTTCAGGATGCCATTGTCGCCCGATTGGCAGCCGGCGGCGGCAAGCATAAAGCCGGTGAGCGCAAGACCCGCCAAAAAGCGACCACTGAATGTACGAAACGCCATGAAACTGCACTTCCCTCTCGCAAAGCTGGTGACGTATATCAACCGCGCGGCAAAAATGCGACTGAGCCAGCGCAGAAATTAACCACCTTGCGGTGGACGGAAAAGCCAAGCAGTAACGGATTTGTGACATGCAATATGTGAGTACCCGCGGGGAAGCCCCCGTTCTTGGATTTTCCGATGCCGTGCTGGCTGGGCTGGCGCGCGACGGCGGGCTTTATGTGCCGCGTGAGTGGCCGCAGTTTTCCGCGGCCGAGATCCACGCCATGCGCGGCCTTGCCTATCCCGATCTTGCCATCCGCGTGCTGTCGCCGTTCCTTGGCGGCGAAATCCCGGCGCCCGTCTTTGAACGGCTGGTGCGCGAAGCCTATGCCACCTTCCGTCACGAGGCCGTCTGTCCGCTGGTGCAGACCGGCCCCAACACCTTCATCCTGGAACTCTTCCACGGGCCGACGCTCGCCTTCAAGGACGTGGCGATGCAGCTTCTCGCCCGGCTGATGGACCATGTGCTTACCGAACGCGATCAGCACGCCACCATCGTCGGCGCCACCTCTGGCGATACTGGCGGGGCGGCAATCGATGCCTTTGCCGGGCGCAGCCGCACCGACATCTTCATCCTGTTCCCGCACGGCCGCGTCTCGCCGGTGCAGCAGCGGCAGATGACGACGTCGACGGCTGAAAACGTCCATGCGCTGGCGATCGAAGGCAATTTCGACGATTGCCAGGGCCTGCTCAAGGACATGTTCAACGATCACAGCTTCCGCGACCGGGTGGCGCTTTCAGGCGTCAATTCGATCAACTGGGCCCGCATCATGGCCCAGATCGTCTATTATTTCTCCTCGGCGCTGTCGCTCGGCGCGCCGGACAGGCCGGTCTCCTTCACGGTGCCAACCGGCAATTTCGGCGATATCTTCGCCGGCTACGCGGCCAAGAAGATGGGCCTGCCGATCGAGCGGCTGGTCATCGCCACCAACGACAACGACATCCTGGCGCGGACCTTCGCGACCGGCGAATACCGCACCAAGGGCGTCTTTGCGACCACGTCGCCGTCGATGGATATCCAGGTGTCGTCCAATTTCGAACGCTTGCTGTTCGAGGCCTCCGGCCGTGACGCCGCGACCGTGCGACGCTACATGGACAGCCTGAAGCAATCCGGCGCTTTCACCATCGAAACCCAGCAAATCGCTAGCATGCGGTCCGAATTCGACGCCGGCCGGGCTGATATGGACGAGGTCGCCGCCACCATCCGCGCGACGCTCGCGGCCAGCAACTATCTGCTCGATCCGCACACCGCCGCAGCCGTGCATGTCGCGGCGGGCAAGGCGTCAGGCGCGGTGCCGATGGTGGTGCTGGGCACCGCCCACCCGGCAAAATTCCCGGCCGCCGTCGAAGCCGCCAGCGGCGTCTTCCCCGCACTGCCCGCATGGCTAGGTGGGTTGATGACAGCGGAGGAAAAATACACGGTACTTCCATCCGACCTGAAAATGGTGGAAGATTACGTCGGCCGCCGCGCGCGGGCGGCGCGTTAGGGAGTAGTAGCCATATGGGTGTTGAGGTAAGCCGTCTGTCGAACGGCCTGACAGTCGCCACCGAAACCCTTCAAAGCATCGAATCGGTTGCCCTTGGTGCCTGGGTCAAGTCGGGTGCCCGCAATGAACGCGACGACGAGCATGGCATGGCCCATCTGCTCGAGCACATGGCGTTCAAGGGCACGAAAAGGCGAAGCGCCTTCGAAATTGCCTCGGAGATCGAGGACGTCGGCGGCGAGATCAACGCCGCCACCAGCGTCGAGACCACCTCCTACTATGCCAGGGTGCTCTCCGACGACGTGCCGCTGGCTGTCGACATTCTTGCCGACATCCTGCAGGAGTCCGAATTCGATCCGCAGGAGCTTGAACGCGAACAGCATGTGATCCTGCAGGAGATCGGCGCCGCGCACGACACACCCGACGACATCGTTTTCGACCGCTTCACGGAAACCGCCTATCGCCATCAGACGATTGGGCGCTCCATTCTCGGCACGCCCGAAACGGTCAAATCCTTCACCTCCAAGCAACTCCACGACTTCATCGAGCGGCAATATGGCGCCGAGCGCATGGTGATCGTCGCCGCCGGCGACATCAAGCACGACAATTTCGTGCGCGAAGTCGAAAAGCAGCTCGGCGGCTTCCGCAGCAAGGCCGACAGCACCATCCCGCAATATGCGCAATATGTCGGCGGCGACTTCCGCGAAGACCGCGACCTGATGGACGCGCAGATCGTCCTGGGATTCGAAGGCCGCGCCTATCATGTGCGCGATTTCTATGCCTCGCAGGTGCTGTCGATGATCCTCGGCGGTGGCATGTCGTCGCGCCTGTTCCAGGAGGTCCGCGAGAAGCGTGGCCTGTGTTATTCGGTCTATGCCTTCCATTGGGGATTTTCCGACACCGGCGTCTTCGGCGTCCATGCCGCGACCGGCCAGAGCGACATCGCCGAACTGGTGCCTGTCATCATCGACGAACTGCAGAAGGCCGGCGAGAAAATCCTGCAGGAAGAACTCGACCGCGCGCGCGCCCAATATCGCGCCGGGCTGATCATGTCCGCCGAAAGCCCGGCTAGCCGGGCTTCGCAGATCGCACGGCAACTGCTTCTGTTCGGCCGGCCGATCGCCAAGGAGGAACTGATGGAAAGGCTGTCGGCGCTGACGATCGAACGGCTGACCGATCTGTCGTCGCGGCTGTTCTCGACCAAGCCGACGCTTACCGCTGTCGGGCCTGTGGGTACGCTGGCGCCATACGAAGCGATCCTCGAATCGCTCGCTGGCACGCAGACCACGGCCCGCAAGCTCGCCGTCTAAGCCCCTCAAAGCGCCGTGTTCGCGCTCCCTTTCTTTCGCCGTGACCTGCCGGCACTGAAAGGCGACCGCGTCACGCTGCGCGTGCCGTTCACCAACGACTACCGCGAGTGGGCGACGGTGCGTGGCGAAAGCCGGGCCTTCCTCGAACCATGGGAGCCGCGCTGGACGCCGGATGAACTCGACCGCACCGCATGGCGGCTGCGCATCAGCCGCTACCGCGAAGACTATGCGCAAGGGACTGCGATCGCCTTCTTCATCTTCGAGAAGAGCAGCGGCAAACTGGCGGGCGGTATCACGCTCGGCAACATACGCCACGGCGTCTCGCAAAGCGGCCATGTCGGCTACTGGATCGGCGAACGCTTTGGCGGCCGCGGCCTGATGACCGACGCGGTCAAGGTGGTGGCCCGCTTCGCCTTCGATACGCTGAGGTTGCACCGGATCGAAGCGGCCTGTATTCCCGACAATATCCGGTCGATCCGCGTGCTTGAAAAAGCCGGATTCCGGCGCGAAGGACTTCTGCGATCCTATCTCAGGATCAACGGCATCTGGCAGGACCACTACCTCTACGCCCGGATCGCGGACGATCCGCCGGGCGTTGGAACGAAGGACTGATTTTTGACGAAATTCCTGCGCAACGGGCCGCTGTTCGCCTTTGTCCTCGGGACAATCCTGACGCTGTGCGCGGCATCGTCGGCCTTCGCCGTCGAACCGATCAAGATTGCCCGTGACGACGTCGCGCTCGACCTTTCCGGCGCCGTCGAGATCTATCGGAACCAGGGCGAGAATTTCCAGGTGTCGACCGCGCCGGGACCGGACGGCATCGTGCGGCGCATCGAGGTCGAGGCCAATGATGCGCGTTCGACCGGCGACTGGGCGGTGTTCGCGCTCGCCAACACCACCGACCAGCAGCTCGACAGGCTGATCGTCGCACCGCATTTCCGCCTGGTGAATTCCGGTATCTTCTGGCCGGATCTCGGCTCGACCCGCATCGCCGCCATCACGCCAAGCGAGGGCTTCGCGCTCGACCGCCAGACCAGCCCCGACGCCGACGTATTCCGGGTGACGCTGAACCCCGGCACGGTGATCACCTTCATCGCCGAACTCGCCTCGCCGAAGTTGCCGCAGGTCTACCTGTGGGATCCGGAATCCTACAAGGACTCGGTCAATTCCTACACGCTGTTTCGCGGCATCGTCATCGGCATTGCCGGCCTTCTGGCGCTGTTCCTGACCATCCTTTTCGTGGTCAAGGGAACCTCGATGTTCCCGGCGACCGCCGCACTTGCCTGGGCGGTTCTCGCCTATATCTGCGTCGATTTCGGATTCCTCAACAAGGTCATCGAGATCTCGCCCGGCAATGAGCAGATGTGGCGAGCGGGAACGGAGGTGGCGCTGGCGGGAACCTTCGTGGTGTTCCTGTTCGCCTATCTCAATCTCAACCGATGGCACGGCCATTTCAGCTATGGCGCGCTGGTCTGGATCCTCGGACTGGTGCTGATCGCCGGCGTCGCCATCGTCGATCCGGCGGTCGCCGCCGGCATCGCCAGATTGTCCTTCGCCGCCACCGCGCTGACCGGGCTCGGCCTGATCATCTTCCTCGGCATACGCGGCTACGACCGCGCCATCATGCTGGTGCCCAGTTGGGTCATGGTGCTGTTGTGGCTATGCGGGTCGTGGATGGCGATCACCGGCATGCTCGACAACGATATCGCCCAGCCGGCCCTGGGCGGCGGGTTGATCCTGATCATCCTTCTGATCGGCTTCACCGTCATGCAGCATGCCTTTGCCGGCGGCGCGCTGCATCAGGGCCTGTTCTCCGACCTCGAGCGGCAGGCATTGGCGGTGGCTGGATCGGGCGACACGGTGTGGGACTGGGACGTGCTGCGCGACCGCGTCGTCACCAAGCCCGATGTCAGCATCCAGCTAGGACTGGCGCCGAACAGCCTCGGCGGTGCGGCGCGCAACTGGTTGCCCGTGCTGCATGCCGACGACCGCGACACGTTCCGCACGACACTCGACGTCGTGCTCGAACACCGGCGCGGCCGGGTATCGCAGAATTTTCGCTTGCGCGGCGCCGATGGGCACTATCACTGGTTCTCGCTCAGGGCACGGCCGGTGATCGGATCGGACGGCGAAGTGATTCGCTGCGTCGGCACCATGGTCGACGTGACCGAGCAGAAAAAGTCAGAGGAAAGGCTGTTGCACGACGCCGTGCATGACAATCTGACCGGCCTGCCGAACCGCGAATTGTTGATGAACCGGCTGGAAGCGATCATCTCGATCGCCCGCACCGAAGAGAAGGTGCGGCCAACCGTTTTCGTCATCGACATCGACCGTTTCAAGCAGGTCAATGACGGGCTCGGCATCTCGGCCGGCGACACCATTCTGCTGACCATCGCGCGACGGCTGCATAGATTGCTCAAGCCGAAGGATTCGCTGTCGCGCTTTGCCGGCGATCAGTTCGCGCTGATGCTGCTGTCCGAACAGGACCCGGCCCGCATCGCCGCCGTGGCGGACGCCATCAAGCATGCCATCAACAACCCGATCACCTTCGCCAAGCGCGAGATCGTGCTGACCGCCTCGATCGGGCTGATCACCTGGAATTCGCCGCAGATGTCGGCCGAGGACATGGTCAAGGATGCCGAGCTTGCCATGCATCAGGCCAAGCGCTTCGGAGGCGACAGGATCGAGCCGTTCCGTCCGGCTTTCCGCACCGTCGGCACCGACAGGCTCCAGTTCGAATCCGACCTGCGCCGCGCTATCGAACGGCGCGAATTCACCCTCGCCTACCAGCCGATCGTGCGGCTCGAGGATGGCAGCGTCGCTGGCTTCGAAGCCCTGTTG
>NZ_RZQG01000929.1:0-2259 GCF_003998635.1 Mesorhizobium sp. M7D.F.Ca.US.004.03.1.1 | reverse complement strand
AAGCAGCGCGACGCTGGCAACGGCACTGGCGGCGGCGAATTCCGGCACCGGCCGGAAATCCTTGCCGTCGATGAGCAGCGACGCCGCGATCGGGCCGATCGCCAGGCCGAACAGCTGGGCTGCCGGCACCAGCAGCACGGCGGTGCGCGTCTCGTCGGCGGTGATCGCCAGCCGGATCTGGTAGGGCACGATGAACAAGAGGATGAAGCCCATGATCAGGGCTGCGATCCAGAATATCGTGAGGCCAGGTCCGCTGGCCAGAACCAGGGAGCAGACAAGCGCCACGACACCGATCGTGGCGATGGCGGCGCGATAATCGATGCGCGCCTCGAACACGGTGGCCGTCATCGCACCCAGGACCTGCACCGCCAGGCTGGCCGAGACGATCAGGCCGACGGTGCGGCCATCGATGCCGTATTGGGCGCCAAGCGGCTCCAGAAAGGCCCAGACCGCGCCGAAGAACATGAAGTAGCAAAAGACCGACAACAGCGCGGTCATCGAAGGAACCGTCAGCACATTGGCCAGATTCTCTTCCTTGGGCAGGTCGGCATAGTCGCCGGGTACGGTGAAGGCGACCGCCAGCGACACGACGCAGACGACGGCAAGAACAATGAACCCACCCGCCGACCCGGCGGCCGGAATGACATAAAGCGCCAGCAACAGGGCAAGCGCGCATTGCGCCAACGTCTGCATGGTGACGAAAAAGCCGCCGATGCGCTCGGCGCGCCGCGAACGGGCGATCAGTTCGGTGGCGACCGCGACCAGACCGCCTTCGGCGAGCCCGGCCAGGGCGCGGGCCGCAATCAGCGTGTTGGCGCTTGCAGCATAGGCCGTCCACACATTGGCCAGCGCCAGCAGCAGCAGAAGGATGGCACTTTTCCAGCGCATGTTGCGCGCCGAGAGCAACATCGCCACGACAGCCGAACCGATGGCGATGGCGATCATCTCGGCGGTGGCGACCAGCGCCAGTTCATCGCCGCTGACATGGCCCTCGGTGTAAAGGGCCCCGAGCAGCACCGGCTGCAGGCCTAGAATGAGCAGGCCAACCGAACCGATCCACAGGGCCGAGGCAAGTTGTGCGCCGGTCGGATTGCCGACCAGCCAGTCGCCATTGCCTGCGTGGCCGGTAGTTGTCGAAGTCAAAGGCGCCTCCCAACGTCCTTGCCGTGCGGCAAAAAAGCTGACAACCTGTCAGCATTTCAGAAACTGATACTTGATCATATTTTTTGTCAACCGGAATTTGGAAACCGTGCGAAAGATCGGTGCATGACCGAAGTGAAGAGAATGGCGACCGAGCCCAGGCGCAGGCCCAAGCAGGAACGCAGCCGCGAGCGCATCGACGCGATCCTGTCGACGACCATGCGGCTGATCGGCGAGAAGGGTATCGACGCCGTGACCATGAAGGAGGTCGGCATGCTGGCGGGCGGGCCGATCGCCACCGTCTATCACTATTTTCCCAACAAATCGGCGATCCTGGCGATGCTCTATGAGCGGTTCTCCGAGGTCAGCCGCGCACGGTTGACGGCGATCATCGCCGATGTCCGCGAAGCGAAGGACGTGATCGTGGCCGCAGACCGGTTGCTTGACGACTATCTCAGCCGTGTCGCCGGCGATCCGGCCATCCAGGATCTGCAGAACGCCATCCAGGCCGACAAGGCGCTCAAGAACCTCGACATCGCCGAAACCCGACATCAGGCCAAGATGTTCTGCGACCATGTCATCGCCCTGCTGGAGCCCGAGAAGCGCGAGCAGTTCGAACGCATTGTCCTTCTGATCTTCCAGCTCGCCGGCGGCGTGGTGCGCCTAGCTCTTGCGCAGGGCGAAGCAGAAAGCCGCCGCACGATCGAAGATTACCGTTCGATCATCCACACGCAGCTGCGGCTGTTTTTGTAGCCTTGGTGATCATCGTCAAGCTGCCCGGGCGGCGTGAGCACCAGAACGCCCGCTATGCAACCTGGCGGATAAGGCTTTCGAGGCCGTCGGCGAGATTGGCATTGCCGGCAGCGAGAAACGCAGAAAGATTGCGGGCGCCACCGGGTGTCTTGTTGGCATCAAGCAGCACCGCCCTGCCCTCATGCATGACGAAATCGAACTTTCCGTAGTCAAAGCCAAGCTGGCGCCTCAGCGCGCGAAGCTCCTCGGGAACCGGAACCGGCTCATGACGGATCGTATCGTCGCCCTTAACGAGGCTCTGCGGCGAGACATGGCGGGTGCAGCGCTCGCGCTCGCCGCAGAATATCCAGAAGCGGGCTCCAAAGC
>NZ_RZQG01000928.1:0-2264 GCF_003998635.1 Mesorhizobium sp. M7D.F.Ca.US.004.03.1.1 | reverse complement strand
CAGTCGAACAGGCCGTGACGACGGCATGGTTCGGACCTTTCAGCCTGTGCCGGATCGAAACCTGCCCGGAGACGAGATTGATGATCTGGCCCGGGATGAAGAAAGGGCTGATGCGGCGCGGGCCGCGTTCCTTGAGGATCATCGCGTTCTCGGCGATGCCTTCGATGCCGCCAATGCCGGAGCCGATCAGGACGCCGGTGGCGCACTGCTCGTCATGCGTCTTGGGTTCCCAGCCGGAATCCTTCAGCGCCTCGTCTGCGGCGGCAATCCCGTACAGGATAAAGTCGCCGATCTTGCGCAATTCCTTCGGCTCGAGCACGGCCTCGGGATTGAAGGTGGCATTGCTGCCATCGCCACGCGGAATGACGTGGGCGATCTTGCAAGCAAGATCCTCCACCTCGAACTCGGTGATGCGCTTGGCAGCGCTGCGGCCGGTCAGAAGTTCCTTCCAGCTGTGCTCAAAGCCCATGCCGAACGGCGACAGCAACCCAAGGCCCGTGACGACGACACGCCTCATCGCAGGTCCTCCCCGGTGATGACTGCAGAAAGCGTCAGGCCGAAGCCTTGTCGATGTACTTCACCGCATCGCCGACGGTCAGGATGGTCTCGGCTGCATCGTCGGGGATCTCGACGCCGAATTCTTCTTCGAACGCCATGACGAGTTCGACCGTGTCGAGGCTGTCGGCGCCCAGATCGTCGATGAAGCTCGCCTGCTCCGTCACTTTGTCGGCATCGACGCCAAGGTGCTCGATGACGATCTTCTTGACGCGCTCTGCGGTGTCACTCATTTGGGCATCCTCGTCTTTTGTTTGTCTGTCTTCGTTAGCGGGCAGAATGCCGCTAATCAAGCTGAAAGATGGTCCTGCCGGAAACGCAACGGCTACAGACCGGTTTTTGCCCGAACCGCCGGGTTGCGGGCCGCATTACACGAAAAATAGCTGAGGTCCAAGCCGAAATGGTCTCTTTTCACAGCCCGCCGGACCTTGTCCAGAATTCGCCCTGCCGGATCATATGGTGCGGTTTTCGAGAACCGGAGCGGAGCATACTTGGAGTACGCGAGCACCGGAAGCGCAGACTAACCGTAGCAGATGGCCGGCAAGGTGGAATTATCAACAAGGCCCGTCAGATCATCGCCATGCCGCCATTTACATGGATGGTCTGGCCGGTGACGTAGGCGGCTTCGTTGGAGGCGAGATAGGCAACGGCGGACGCGACTTCAGCGCTGGTGCCCATGCGGCGCGTCGGGATCGCCGCCATGATCGCCTCCTTCTGCTTGTCGTTGAGCTTGTCGGTCATCGCCGATTCGATGAAGCCCGGAGCGACGCAGTTGACGGTGATGTTGCGGGTGGCGATCTCCTGCGCCAGCGACTTGGAAAAGCCGATCATGCCGGCCTTGGAGGCGCAGTAATTGGTCTGGCCGGGATTGCCGGTGACGCCGACCACCGAAGTGATGTTGATGATGCGGCCGCGGCGGCGGCGCATCATCGGGTGGGTGAGTTCGCGGGTCAGCCTGAACACGGCGGTCAGGTTGACCTCGAGCACGGTGTCCCAGTCGGCATCCGACATGCGCACAAACAATCCGTCCTTGGTGATGCCGGCATTGTTGACCAGGATGTCGACGCCTTCGAGATCGGCCTCCGCCTTCTGGCCGAGCGCCTTGACCTCGTCACGGTTCGACAGATTGGCCGGAAACAGCTTGACCCGGTCGCCAAGCTCGGTGGCGAGCGCCTCCAGTTTCTCGATGCGGGTGCCATGCAGGCCGACGATCGCGCCTTGCGCATGCAGCACTCTGGCGATCGCCTCGCCGATGCCCCCGGATGCGCCGGTGACGAGAGCCTTGCGGCCAGTCAATTCGAACATTTTTGTCTCCTGATTGAGAAGAGAACACCCTGTTTTACAGGGATGGGATCAAATGACGCTTTATGCAAGCGCTGCCAATGCCGCCTCGACCTCAGCCGCAGAGCCGACCGACGCGGTGGCGATGTCGCGGTTGATGCGCCGCACCAATCCCGAAAGCACCTTGCCGGCGCCAATTTCGTAAAGCGTAGTGACGCCATTTGCGCCGAACCATTCCACCGTCTCGCGCCAGCGCACGCGGCCGGTTATCTGTTCGACCAGGCGGCGGGCGATCTCGTCCGGATCGCTCGACGGCGCCACAGACACGTTGGAGACGACCGGGACGGCCGGCGCGTTCTTTGTCACACCGGCGAGTGCGTCGCGCATGACGTTCGCGGCCGGCGCCATCAGCGCCGAATGGAAGGGCG
>NZ_RZQG01000927.1:0-2264 GCF_003998635.1 Mesorhizobium sp. M7D.F.Ca.US.004.03.1.1 | reverse complement strand
GCCTTGTCATCTCGCAATCGGCACAGGCGGAGAACGCCCAGAGCGGACAGGTTTTCGGCCTTTATGGACCCGCCGGGGCGGATCCGGCGCTTCTCGCCTGTGCGCTGGCCAAGGCAGCCGAACTTGGCATCGACCATTGTGCCGGCCTGACGGTTTGCAGCGACATCTTCTATCACCCTGAAGGACGCGGCCGTTTTGCCGATGCGCAGGCGGCCGGAGCTCTGGGCGTCGATATGGAAACCAGCGCACTCTATCGCATCGCCGCGCATTTCGGGGCTCGCGCGCTGTCGATGTGCGTCGTGGTCGACAACATCGAGACCGGTGAACTGACCGATTATTCCGAACGCCAGGCGCTTTTCACCGACATGAGCCGTCTGGCGCTCGCTGTTGCAGCAGAGAGCTAGAATACGGGTCTACTGGGTCAGTCCCTTGCGTACGGCAGCCACATCGTCGGATGAGACCGCCGCAGCCGCGTTGCCCCAACTGGCGCGCACATAGGTCAAGACGTCGGCGATTTCCTGGTCTTTCAGGCGCCAGGCCAGGGAGGGCATGGCAGGCGTCGTTGGCGCGTCCGCCGTGTGCACGGCCTGGCTTCCGGCGAGGACGAGCCTGGCCAGCGTTTCGGAACTGCCCTGGGCGACGATCGAGTTGCCGGCAAGGGAAGGGAAAAGCACGCCCGCCCCGGCGCCATCCCCACCATGACAGGCCGAACAATTGTCACGGTAGACTGCCTCGCCCGTGGCCATCCGTGTCTCGTCAGGCTTTGCCGGTTGGGTGTTGCCGGCGTCCGAGCCCAAGCTCTTGAGATAGACGGCTACCGCCTTCAGATCCGGATCGATCATTTTCGACGTGGAATTTTCGATGGCTTCCGCCATCGGACCTGAGGCAATCGAATGCGCGTTGACGCCGGTCTTGAGGTATTTGACCAGGTCCTCTTCCGACCATGCGCCCAAGCCCGATTGCGCATTGTTGGTGATGTCAGGGGCAAACCAGCCTTGCAGGGAGGCGCCTTGCAGGAATTCGCTATCTTTGTCCGCTCCAAGAAAGGATTTGGGCGTGTGACAGGTGCCGCAGTGTCCGGACCCCTGGACGATATAGGCGCCGCGGTTCCATTCCGCCGATTTGGAGGAATCCGGCTGAAAGCTTGCTTCGGTGAAGTTGAGGGCGTTCCAGCCCAGCATCGCCAGCCGAATGTTCAACGGGAACGGCAGCTGATTGGCCTCGACCTTGTTCGATACCGGTTCAACTGACGTCAGATAGGCCCACAGGTCGGCGAGATCGCCATCGTTCATCCTGGTGTAGGCGGGGTAAGGCATTGCGGGGTAAAGCCGCACGCCATTGTGGCCGATGCCGGACTTCATCATGTTACGGAAATCGGCTTCCGACCAATTGCCGATGCCCGTCTCGCCGTCGGGGGTTATGTTGGGTGGCACAAGCGCGCCGAACGGCGTTTCGAGCGGCAGGCCGCCAGCCAGCGGTTTGCCCCCGGCCTGGGTGTGACAGCCTGCGCAGTCGCCGAGCACGGCCTGATACTGTCCGCGTATGATCTGGTCCGCCTGGTCGGCACTCCATGCTGGAGCGATGGCGAGCGCCAAGGCGCCGATGGCGAGCGTGAAAATGAGCTTCTTCATGCTTGCACCAGGGGTGCACCCGGATTGCGCAGATATTGATTGCGAATGGCATCGGCGGCACGGAAGGCGAGCGCGCCGACTGTTCCCGTCGGGTTCTTGCCGGCGTTCTGCGGGAAGGCCGAAGCGCCGATGACGAAGACGTTGGGGACGTCCCAGCTCTGGAGATAGGTGTTGACCGCGCTTCTCCTGGGGTCCGTTCCCATGATGGCGCCGCCCGTATTGTGGGTGCTCTGGTAGGGGACGCTGTCCCAGCCCTTCTTGCGGCGGCTGACGGTGTATTGCTTGCCACCGAGCGCCTTGGCGATCTCCTCCATCCGGTCGCATAGATAGTTCGACATCCGGATGTCGTTGTCGGGAAAATCGAACGTCATGCGCATCAGCGGCCGGCCGAAACGATCTTTGTAGGTCGGGTCGAGATCGAGGTAATTGTTGCGCGTCGCATAGCTGCTTCCCTGTGACGAGTAGCCAAGCGTGCTCTTGTAGCCCTCGACGGTCGCCTTCTTCCAGGCGCTGCCCCATTTCGGTGTGCCGGGCAGGGTCGGCCTGGTTCCGATCGGACGCCCGTTGGTCGGTATGCAGTTGATGCCCGCGCCGCCGACGAAATCCAGGGCGCCATGATCGAAAGCATCACCA
>NZ_RZQG01000926.1:0-2267 GCF_003998635.1 Mesorhizobium sp. M7D.F.Ca.US.004.03.1.1 | reverse complement strand
CAGCACGCCGCCATCGGCAAGCGCGTGCATGTAGCTCAGCATCGCTTCGTGCGTGTAGGCATACTTCTCCGAGATGGCGAAGCCGCCCGGATTGGACAGGCCGACACTGTCGGCAAGGCTGAGGTCGATGACGTCGTAGCGCTCAGCGGTGTTGGCCAGGAACAGGCGCCCGTCATAGTCGATCACCTTGAGCCGCGGCTCGGCCAGGATGTCGCCGGTGACATCCCTGAGGATGGGGTCGCGGAACGCCCGCAAGGTCATCGGGTTGCTTTCGGCGACAGTCACCGAGGTCGAGCCGGCATCGAGCGCGGCCTGCGTGGAGATGCCGCCGCCGAACTGCACGACGAAGGTCTTGGGTCTAGCCTTGATGACATAGGGGTAGTGCATCGGCAGATAGCGGAAATAGACCTGCTCGGCCGGCGCCAGGTTGCGCATGATGCCTTCCGGCCCGTCGCCGTCGCGATACATGCCGACATAGGTGTTGGCGGGAACCTCGGGCATGCCGAAGGCGGCATTGTCGCTCAGGCCCGGCGCGAAATGCATGTAGGAGCTGGCATAGACCTGCAGGTCGCCGAACGGCGAGACGCTGCGGTAGATGCGCTTGCCGTCCGGGAAGTTGCGGGCATAGGCGACGCCCTTGTACTGCGACACGGCGATGTCGGGGATGCCGAGCAGGCCGGGCAGCATAAGGTAACCGGCGATCGACAGCGCTGCCACGACCACGCCGGCGACAACGCTCTTCCAGGCACCGAAGGCCAAGAACCACAGCAGCGAACCGGCGACCCACAACAGCAGCGGCACGACGATGATGGTTTCCGGCGCGAACAGATACATCGACACCAGAACGACGAGGCCTGCGAGCCCCGAGCCGGTGAGGTCGGCGAAATAGACGCGGCCAAAGGCCGTGCGGCTTTTCAGGAAGACGATACCGAGGAAGAACGCACCGGCCAGGAACGGCAGGAGGTAGAGCAGGAAATTGGCCAGCAGCCGCCATTTCTGCTCGGGGTCGGAGACCAGGAAGATGGCGTTGAACGGCACCGTCTGGGCGACGAGGTTGGAGGCGACGGCAAGCGGGCCGATCAGCAGCAGGGCGGCGGTTGCGGCCCCTTGCCAGTGCTTGTCGAACCAGTCCTTGCCGGCAAAGATGACGACGCTGGACAGCGAGAAGCCGAGCATGGCGAGGCTGACCACCAGCGAGCCGAAATGCGACCAGCTGCCGACGGCAAACACCCGCATGACCGATATCTGCAGCGCGATGATGGCGCCGGCGATCAGCCCGACCGCGAGATAGTGGGCGAGCCGCGGCGCCTCAAGCGAGGCGATACTTGGTCGAGAGGTCGATGCGACGGCTGCCATGAGGCCCTTTGATGCGGTGGTTCAGCTCAGCAGGTTCTGCAAAAGTGTCCCACGGTTTTGCGACAAGAACCTACGACAAACAAAGGCCGTCACGGCATAGCCAAATCAGCTGTTATGCGTCCCGACGATCTGGTCGCCTTCCATCTTGGTAAAGGGCACGAAAGGCACCACCTTGCCATTGTAGATGTCCGAGCGGACGATGTTGAACGTGCCGTCGGCAAGCTGCTGCTTGATCACCTTGAGCACATGCTGCGCGCCCGGCGGGCCGACCGGGATGACCATGACGCCATTGGGCTTGAGCTGCTGCAACAGAGACGGCGGGATATGGTCGATGCCGCAGGTGACGATGATCTTGTCGAACGGACCGACGCTTTCCCAGCCGTAATAGCCATCGGCATTCCGGCTGGTGACCGAGCCGAATACACTGTAGCCGCGCTCGATCAGCGCGTCATAGGTCCGGCGGGTGCGCTGTGCCAGCGGGTTGATGATCTCGATCGTGTGCACCTTGTCGGTGAGATTGGCCAGATAGGCCGACTGGTAGCCCGAGCCGGTGCCGATCTCGAGCACGGCTTCGCCGAACTGCACGTCGATGACCGTCGTCATGCGCCCGACCAGATGCGGACCGGAAATGGTCACGCCATAGCCGATATCGAGAAAGGCGTGATCATAGGCGCGCCCCAGATTCTGCGGCAGCACGAACTCTTCACGCGGTGTAGAAAGGAAGGCGCGCTTGTTGCGGTCGTCCAGCACGTCCTTGTTGTAGACCATGATCTGGAAGCGATCGAATCGCTCAGCCAGAAACTTCGGATCTTCGCCGCGATTGGCCACCATCCACTCGATGAACGCCTTCTTGTCGTTCACCGGCACCTCGGCGTTCCGATCGTAGGGCACTGGCAGGGCAGCCCTTACGG
>NZ_RZQG01000925.1:0-2270 GCF_003998635.1 Mesorhizobium sp. M7D.F.Ca.US.004.03.1.1 | reverse complement strand
GCCCATGGCGGCCTTGACCGCGGAAATCCGCTGTGAATTCCACAGGTTCTCCTTGACGATGACCTGCTCGGCCATGCCGAGGTCGCGGGCGACCGCGATCATGCCTGGGAGGTCGCCGACTTCGAGCTTGTTGTCGAGATTGATGAGGATCCTGTCCCTGGTCGCCATGAGCATCTCGCGCAGCGTCGAGACTGTCTCGTCGGTGACAGCGCCGGTGCCCTCAATCACAAGCCTGCAGGTCTTGAGCTCGGCCAGCGTGTATTTGACCACCTCGCCCTTGCAGGTCGTGGTGCGGTCGAGCCAGCTGTCATGCATGACGACGAACTCACCGTCCTTCGAGCGCCGGATGTCGACCTCGACGATCTCGGCGCCCATGGCGATCGAACCTTCCACAGCGGCAATCGAATTCTCCGCATAAAGCGTCTTGCCAGCCTGCATGCTACCGGCGCGATGCGCGGCCACCATGACGTGGTCGCGCCACTGGTTGGCATGCTCGAAGCGGTCGAGGATCTGTCTGGCGCGGGTTTCGCCGGCCAAGGCTTGGCCAGAGGCAGCCGCCAAGGCCGCGGAAAACAGAAGGCTCAGCCAAAGGGTCCGCATCGAGAATCGCTCCTTGCCGGATCGAAACCCGGATAGGCGATGCCCGTGACATCTGGGTGAACGAAGCCGGCTAGCGGATTTCTGGTTTGAGCATGATCTCTGGACAAACGGTTTCCGTTTGTCCGAGAAAACCGGCTTCCACTTTTCGGGATCATGCTCGCAAAAGCTCTCCTCAGATGCGTTTCGAGAGCCGGCGGAACCACGCCATGGCCGGCATCTCGACGAAACGCCAGGTGATCCAGGATGCGGCGATGGTGGCGGCGAGCATGACGACGATCGCCACCGCTCCCGTCCAGCCGGCGCCGAAGCCGGTGGCAGGCTGGCCGCGCAGCATGAAGTCGCCAATCAGGCCGAGGCCGAGTTTGCGCTCGACGAGCCCAGCGACGTTGATCAGGCGCGCCTGGACGAAGATGTGGACCATGTAGATCGAATAGGACAGCGCGCCGAGCGTCAACATGAACGGGGCTCTCAGCAAGGCGCTGATCCAGCCGCCTTCATGGGCGAACAGAAACAGCGCCAGCGCGAACACCAGGGGTGCCGCGATGCCGAAATCATTGCCGCCGGCCAGCGAAACAAAAAGCACGATGACGGCCACCATGACGATTTCGGCAAGGGTCCAGTCCATCCGTGGGCCGCTTCTGGCGAGGACCTGTCGTGCCCCTGCAATGGAATCATGCTGAAACCAGGCCAGCAAGGCGCCGAGCGAGAAGCCGTACAGGCAGCGGATGAAGCCGAAATCGAAGGACACATCCATATGATGGGTCGAGAAGCCGAGCAGGAACAGCGGCGCGGTGACGGCGGCGGCAACGAACCATATCCAGGCGCGTGCGCCAGCGACGAAGACTACGCCAGCGAACAGGAGATAGGCGAAGAACTCGGCCGAAATGCTCCAGCTTGGGGCATTCCAGGTCAATTGATCCTCGAAGCCGACACCCTGCAGCAGGAGAAGATTGGCAAGCAGACTCCTAGGGTCGAAGCCGCCGGTGAAGGGAGCAGCACCGGTGCCATGCAGTTGCGGCAACATCAGGCGCAGCAGCTCGAAGCCGGCAAAGGCGGCAAGCATGAGCAGATGCAGCGGGTAGATGCGACCGAAACGGACCAGGGCGAAGCGAGCAACCTGTTCCGGCTGATTGAGCCGATCGCCGTAGCTGCTGGCAATGACGAAACCGGACAGAACGAAGAAGAAATCGACGAAGAGATAGGACGAACCGATGAAGGCGCTTTGCGAAACCGTCGAACCGGTCGGGAAGTGAAACAGTGCCACCAGAAGCGCACAGATACCGCGCCACGAATCAAGGACCAGGAAGCGTTCACCGGCGATCGTACCGGTGTGGGTCGACACCGCGGCACGGGGAGGATTAAGAAACGCGGCCTGCGTCATGATGATACAAATCCTGTCTTGCCGTGGCACTCGCGCAGCGCCACTCCGTCTCGCCAAGCTGTGACTGGCATCTTCCGTGCCGGTTCTGTAGTTGTTGCACCCCGATGAAAAACGAGGATCCGTAATGGCGAACAACAACATCGACAACGCCTTCACCGCCCGTTCCAAAACGGGCGCCGCATTCGAGCCGACCTACTCCGGCGCACTGTCATTCATGCGGCGCAAATACACCAAGGACGTGAAGGGCGCGGATGCGGTGGTGTGGGGTATTCCCTTCGATGCCGCCGTC
>NZ_RZQG01000924.1:0-2270 GCF_003998635.1 Mesorhizobium sp. M7D.F.Ca.US.004.03.1.1 | reverse complement strand
GATGTCGGCGATGGCGACGGTGGCGCCTTCGCCGGCATAGGCTTCGGCGAAAGCTCTGCCGATGCCTCGGGCCGAACCTGTGATCAGCGCGGATTTGCCAGCCAGTCGCATGCTCACATTGCCTTTCCGTCGGCACCGAAGCGATGCAGCTTGGCCTTGTCGGGCGTCAGATAGATGGTGTCGCCATGATGGACGGCGAGTTCGCCGTCGGCGCGCACCGTCAGCGGACCGACGCCATCGGCCTGGACATGCAGGAAGGTGTCGGAGCCGAGATGTTCGGCAACGCCGACGGTGGCTTTCCACTCGCCCGCCGTGGTCGAGATCTCCAGGTGCTCGGGACGGATGCCGATGGTCTTGGCGCTGTATTTGGCAGCCGGCGCGCCTTCGATCAGGTTCATCTTCGGCGAGCCGATGAAGCCGGCGACGAACAGGTTCTTCGGCGTTTTGTAGAGCTCCATCGGCGAGCCGACCTGCTCGATGTTGCCGGCGTTCAGCACGACGATCTTGTCGGCCATGGTCATGGCTTCGACCTGGTCGTGGGTGACGTAGATCATGGTCGTCTTGAGCTGATGGTGCAGCTCGCTGATCTCCAGCCGCATGGTGCCGCGCAGTGCCGCATCGAGGTTGGACAGCGGTTCATCGAACAGGAAGGCGGTCGGCTGACGCACAATGGCGCGGCCGATGGCGACGCGCTGCCGCTGGCCGCCGGAGAGTTGGCCGGGCCGGCGTTCGAGGTAGTTGGTCAGGTTGAGCACGCGCGCCGCGTCTCCCACCTTTCTGTCGATGGTCGCCTTGTCTTCGCCGGCCATCTTCAGCGGGAAGCCGATGTTCTTGGCCACCGTCATGTGCGGATAGAGCGCGTAGGACTGGAACACCATGGCCAGCTTGCGCTTGGCCGGTGCCTCGCCGGTGACGTCGCGGCCGTCGATGTTGATGGAGCCGCCGCTGGTGTCCTCGAGGCCGGCGATCAGGCGCAGCAGCGTTGACTTGCCGCAACCCGACGGGCCGACGAAGACGACGAACTCGCCATTCTCGATCACCAGGTCGAGACCGGGGATGATGGACGTCGCTCCGAAGGATTTGGAGACGTTCTTGAGCGTGATGTTTCCCATGGTTTCCTCCCCGAGGGGTTATTTTCGCCGATTGCTTCAGGCAAATTCCGTTACTTCACCGCACCGAATGTCAGGCCGCGCACCAGCTGCTTCTGGCTGAACCAGCCCATGATCAGGATCGGCGCGATGGCCAGTGTCGAGGCGGCCGAAAGCTTGGCCCAGAACAGGCCTTGCGGGCTTGAGAACGAGCTGATGAAGGCGGTCAAGGGTGCGGCTTCCGTGGTCGTCAGCCGGATTGTCCAGAACGCCTCGTTCCAGGCCAGGATGATGTTGAGCAGCATTGTCGAGGCGATGCCCGGCACCGCCATCGGCGTCAGCACATAGACGATCTCGTTCCACAGCGAAGCGCCGTCCATGCGGGCCGCTTCCAGGATCTCGCCCGGTATTTCGCGGAAGTAGGTGTAGAGCATCCACACCACGATCGGCAGGTTGATCAGCATCAGCATGATCATCAGGCCGATGCGGCTGTCGAGCAGTCCTGTGTCGCGGAAGATCAGGTAGATCGGGAACAGCACGGCAACCGCGGGCATCATCTTGGTGGACAGCATCCACATCAATATGTCCTTGGTTCGCTTGGTCGGCGAGAAGGCCATCGACCATGTCGCCGGTATGGCGACCAGCAAGGCCAGGATGGTCGAGCCGACCGAGAGCAGCACCGAGTTGAAGAAGAACTTGAAGTAGCCGCTCTGCGCCTGAACCTCGGAATAGCTCTCGAATGTCCCCGATGGGATGATGCTGAAACCCTGGATGGCTTCCTGCTCCGACTTGAACGAGGTGATGATCGTATAGAGGATCGGGAAGAAGATGAGCAGGGCGACGATCCAGGCGGCAACTGTCGCGATCGTCTTGTGCTGGGTGGTGACTGAGCGTGCCATCGTATCCTCCCTTACTTGTCTAGGTTCTTGCCGACGGCGCGCATGGCGAAGAAGGCAACGATGTTGGCGAGAATGACGGCGATCACACCGCCGGCGGATGCCTGGCCGATTTTGAACTCCAGCAACGCCTTCTGGTAGACGAGGAAGGGCAGGTTGGTGGAAGCGTATCCCGGGCCGCCATTGGTGGTGACGAGGATCTCGGCATAGACCGACAAAAGGAAGATCGTCTGGATCAGGATGACGACCGTGATGGCGCGCGACATGTGCGGCAGCGTCAGATAGA
>NZ_RZQG01000923.1:0-2274 GCF_003998635.1 Mesorhizobium sp. M7D.F.Ca.US.004.03.1.1 | reverse complement strand
GTGCTCGATGCCGATGACGTGGTTGTGGCCGGCGCTGACCCGGATCAGTTCGTCGAGCTTGGCCTGGATCGCCGCACCGTCGCGATTCTGGGTGTTCTGGATCAGGAACACCATCAGGAAGGTGATGACGGTCGTGCCCGTGTTGATGACGAGCTGCCATGTGTCCGAAAAGCCGAAGAACGGACCGCTTACCGCCCAGACGACGACGATCAGGCAGCAGACGGCAAATGTCGGCGGCAGGCCGGCTATATGGGCGACCCAGTTGGCGATCTTGGTGAAAAGCTTTTCCATCTGTCGAAATCCCTCAACGCAGCGGCGCGATGAGAAACAACCGGCGACCGTTTCAGGTTCCCGACGCGGACAAATACCTCAGGCACAATTGAATACACGCATAAAGAGAATGCGGACGAAAACACACCTTATGGGTTCAATGGCACAGTAACCCCACAGGCAAGAGAGCCTGTTCCTTCCGCTTCACAGCGGTTTACCTCCAGCCCCTTCCGCTGCGCCACCCCCGCATGGCGGAAGGGGTTTCAGTCCGCAGAGCGCGGAGCATGGTCTCCCGAAAGCGCCGCCCGGCTAGCGTCGACCTGTTTTTGGCAACTCAAACGGCGTCGTTTTCCCAGCGATCGAGGAAGACTTCGATCGGCATTGCCTGCATGTCGGGAACCGCTCTGGCGAGCTTTTCGACCGGCCAGTCCCACCAGGCGAGAGCTTCGATCCGCGCCGCAATATCCGGAGCGAAGCGTGGCCGAAGCGCCTTCGCCGGCACCCCTGCGACGATTGCATAGGGCGGCACGTCCTGCGTCACCACTGCGTTGGCGCCGACCACCGCGCCATTGCCGATGGTGATCCCGGGCATGATCACCGCGCCGTGGCCGATCCAGACATCATGGCCGATGGTCACGGCTTTCGCTTGCCGCCGCGCGCGGAATGCGGCGTCGACGCCCAGCCAGCGAAAATACTCGTTCGGCCGGTAGCTGAGCTTGTGCTGGGTCAGCCGCTCGATGGGATGTTCTAGCGCATTGATACGGCTGTTGGCGGCGATCGAACAGAATTTGCCGATCGTCGTGTAGATCGCTTCCGAGTGGCGTTCGAAATAGGAGAAATCGCCGACCGTGACCTCGCGCAGCACCACCCGCTCACCGATCGAGGCATAGCGGCCGAGCTTGCACGCTTTCAGCTCCGCGGTCGGATGGATGCGCGGCTCGGGGTCTTTCGGGACAAGGTTTTCGGAACGGTCCATGCTGGCGGCTTTACGTCAGAGCAATTGCTCCCGCAAGTCGCGAGCAATTGTCCGTCAGACCAATTGCGCGAAGGAGTTCGCTCCGCTCATTGCGGCTTGCCTTTGCTCCACACCACGTTCTGGCCGTAGAGCGGTACGGTGGTAACCGACATCTTGGCCGAGCCGTTCTGCACCTGGCGCGAATGCGAGAGATAGATCAGCGTCTCATTGGCCTTGTCGTAGATGCGGTTCACCACCTGCTTCTTCCAGATCAGGCTGATGCCTTGCTTGAACACTTCCTCGCCGCTCTCGCCCATGTCGATGTCGCCGATGGTGATCGGACCAGTCTGGCGGCAGGAGATCGAGGAATCGGACGGATCCTCGAACCAGTTTCCCTTGTGCAGGCGATCGATGATGCCGCGATCGAAATAGGAGACGTGGCAGGTCACGCCCTCCACCTTCGGATCCTTGATCGCCTCGACGATGATGTCGTTGCCGAGCCAATCGACGCCGACCTTGCCGACTTCCTCGGCGACGGCGGCGCCGGCGCCAAGGACAACGCACGCGGCCAACGCGCCGCCGATCAGTTTTCGCCCAATCAGTCCGTGCAAGGGTGCCTCCTGCGGTTCGAGTTGCCGGTCACAGGTGGGGCGAACAGCCCGGCTTTGCAAGCAGATACATCAACACCACCGCGGTTGCGGCAACGCGGCACTTTGCCTGCGCGGGGCCGAACCGCTAAGACTGTCACACAGGCGTGGCATTGAGCCGGCGCGACGATTTCTGCAGACGGACTTTTCTGATGATGCGTTCTATCCTGGTCGGCATTCTCGTCCTGATGGCGGCCGGCATCGGCTGGCTAACCTTCGACTGGTACCGCGGTCACTATGGCGGCGAGCCCTTCGGCGCCGCCTTTACGCTGGTCGACCAGAAAGGCGCGCCGATCACCGAGGCCGCCTTCAGGGGCCAGCCCAGCGTCGTCTTCTTCGGCTTCACCCATTGTCCCGAGGTCTGCCCGACCACGCTGTTCGAACTGGCCGGCTGGCTGAAGA
>NZ_RZQG01000922.1:0-2277 GCF_003998635.1 Mesorhizobium sp. M7D.F.Ca.US.004.03.1.1 | reverse complement strand
CTGGAGCACTTCATGACCATCGTTTCGTCCATCCGACTTCGGCCGGCCACGCCGGCGAATGCCGCCGCGATCCGGGACATTGTGCGCACCGCCTATGCCAAATGGGTGCCGGTGATCGGCCGCGAGCCGCTGCCGATGCGCGCTGACTATGAGAAGGCGGTGGCCGAGCATCCGTTCGATCTCGCCGTCGAGGATGGCGCCATTGTCGGGATGATCGAAACCATCCTGGCCGACGATCACCTCTGGATCGAGAATGTCTGCGTCGCATCGCAGGCGCAGGGCAGGGGGATCGGCCGGCTGCTGCTGGAACTGGCCGAGCGCAAGGCAATCGAAGCGGGCCGCCTCGAGCTTCGCCTGCTGACCAATGGCGCCTTCGAGGCCAATGTGTCGCTTTACAAAAAGCATGGCTATGTGATCGATCGGGAAGAGCCGTTCATGGGCGGCATGACGGTCTATATGAGCAAGAGGCTCGCGGGATCACCGGTAATCTGAGGAAGGAGTTCGACAATGTCCATCAGCGTCAGGCTTAGGCAACTCTCAGGGCATTACGCGGTTTCCCGGCTGGAGGCGGGCGACGCCATTCCCGGTTGGGCGGACGGGCCAGGCTTCGTCAGCATCACAAGGACCGACGACGAACTTTCGATCGTTTGTCTGCAGGATCGTGTGCCGGATAGCGTCAGGCAGGACGGTGACTGGGTGGCCTTCAAACTCCAGGGGCCGTTTGCCTTCGACGAAACCGGTATCGTGCTGTCGGTCATAAGGCCGTTGTCGGAGAACGGGTTGGGCATCTTCGTGGTGTCCACTTTCGATGGCGACCATCTGTTGGTGAAAGCGACGGATCAGGCCGCCGCGAGGCGGTTTCTGGTCGAGGCTGGACATATCTTGCTGTAATCCAGCCTCGCTCTGGCTCAACGACTCGCGCACTGGGTCAACCACTTCCGGGGTTGCGTTTGACAGCGGCGGTTGTGCATCGTTATCTCCAGCCACATATGACGGCCGGCACGGCCATGCGGTGCATCCCAAGGAGCAAACCATGTCACACAATCTGCAATTCTATATCGATGGCGCGTGGGTCGATCCTGTTGTGCCCAACACTTTCGACGTCATCGACCCGTCGAATGAGGATGCCTTCGCGCAGATCTCGCTCGGCTCCAAGGCCGATGTCGACAAGGCGGTGGCCGCAGCCAAGCGCGCCTTCAACAGCTTTGGTTTCACCGAGGTCGGCGAGCGGCTCGAACTCCTGAACCGCATCATCGCGGTCTACAAGAAGCGCAGCGCCGATCTGGCGGTTGCCGTGTCGCGCGAAATGGGTGCGCCGCGCCAGATGGCATTGGACAGCCAGGTCGGCATCGGCCTTGCGCATCTGCAGAAGATGGCCGACGTGCTAGGGAGTTTCGAGTTCCGCCACGTGAAGGGCAATCATCTCGTGGTCAAGGAGCCGATCGGTGTCGTCGGCCTGATCACGCCGTGGAACTGGCCGCTCAACCAGATCACCTGCAAGGTCGGTCCGGCGCTTGCCGCCGGCTGCACCATGGTGCTCAAGCCCTCAGAGATCGCGCCGCTCGACGCCATCATCTTCGCCGAAATCCTCGACGAGGCCGGCGTGCCGAAGGGCGTGTTCAACCTCATCAATGGCGACGGTCCGGGCGTCGGCCAGGCGCTGTCCAGCCATCCCGACATCGACATGATGTCGTTCACCGGTTCGACCCGCGCCGGCATCCTGGTGGCCAAGGCCGCCGCCGACACGGTCAAGCGCGTGCATCAGGAGCTTGGCGGCAAGTCGGCCAACATCCTGTTCGGGGATGTCGACCTCGCAAGCGCCGTCTCCAAGGGCGTCGCCGGTTGCTTCAGCAACAGCGGCCAGTCCTGCAACGCGCCGACGCGCATGTTCGTGCCGCGTGACCGCCACGACGAGGCGGCCGGCTATGCCAAGGCGGCTGCGGAAAAGTTCACCGTCGGCCCCGCCGACGCTGCCGGCACCAAACTCGGCCCGGTCGTCAACCAGGTCCAGTTCGACAAGATCCAGGACCTGATCCAGGCCGGCATCGACGAGGGTGCGACGCTAGTCGCTGGCGGCCCTGGCCGTCCGGCCGAACTCAACCGCGGTTATTATGTCAGGCCGACGGTGTTCGCGGACGTCACCCACGACATGCGCATCGCGCGCGAAGAGATTTTTGGGCCGGTGCTGGCGATCATGCCCTATGACAGCGTCGACGAGGTGATCAACACCGCCAACGACACCGTCTATGGCCTCGCCTCCTACATCCAGGCCAAGGA
>NZ_RZQG01000921.1:0-2279 GCF_003998635.1 Mesorhizobium sp. M7D.F.Ca.US.004.03.1.1 | reverse complement strand
CGCGCAATGGCGGGCTGGTCGGGCTGCATCCGCTGTCCGAGCTCGCGTTGTCCTATTACACGCCGGTGATCGGCAATTCGGGCATCTACCAGATGCGCTATTTCCAGTCGGTGGAGGGCCTCGGCGAAGTCATCTGGAAGAATTACCGCTTCAAGCGGACCGACTGTTTCGTCGTCTACACCAACACCGGCGTCACCAAGGTCGCGCTCGACATTGCCGGCTTCGCCAAGACCGAAGGCATGCGCGTCATCGCGGTGACCTCGCTGCAGCACGCGGCCGCCACCGGGACCGATCACAAGGGCGGCAAGCGCCTGCATGAGATCGCCGACCTCGTTATTGACAATTGCTCGGTGGTTGGCGATGCGATGGTCGATATTCCGGGATCGGAAGACAAGGCCGGCGCCGGCTCAAGCATCACCAGCATCGCTATCACCAATGCGCTTTCGACCGAGGCGGCGCTGGAACTCGCCCGCCGGGGACACAGCCCCATGGTGCTGCCCAGCCCGTATTTCGAAGGCACGCCCGAGGGCAAGGCGCGCCGCGCCCGCGCCGAAAAGCGCTGGGACGAATGCATGGCCGAATATTCGCGCCGCTATGCCGGAATGTTCATCCGAGGCGACCGCTAGGCCGCCCCCATTTCTAAAGTTCTGGAGCCGATATGGAATACCAAGCCGATGTCGTGGTGGTTGGAGCCGGCAGCGCCGGCATGGTCGCCGCACTGGCCAGCGCCCGCAATGGCGCCAGCACGATCCTGCTCGAGCGTGGTGGCTTCCTCGGTGGCATAAGCACCGCTGTCCTCGACACGATGTACGCTTTCTACGCGCCGGGCGAAGCCCAAGAGAAGGTCGTGTCCGGCCTGCCCGGTGAAGTCGTAGCGCAGATGGAAAAATATGATGCGGTGTTGCGCCGACCGAACACCTTCGGCTCGGGGACCGGCATCACCTACAATCCCGAAACCCTGAAGCGCGTCTGGGACGATCTCGCCCGCGAGGCCGGCGTGCGCGTCTTCCTGCATACTTTCGTCACCGGTTCGATCAAGACAGGCCAGCGCGTGAGCGGCGTGCGCTTCGTCAACAAGGCCGGCGGTCACGAGGTGAAGGCCAAGATCGTTATCGACGCTTCGGGCGACGCCGATGTGGTCGCCGATGCCGGCGGTGATTTCGAGCTCGCCGGCCGCGACGGTGCCCAGCAGACGCTGTCCACCACCTTCCGCATGGCCAATGTCGGTGAGCGGGCGCTTTCCGTGAAGAAGGAAGAGCTGCATTCGCTGATGCGCGATGCCAACAGAAGCGGCCGCTTCAACCTGCCGCGCGAGGAAGGCAGCGTGCATCGCACCCCCGACAAGGGCATCATGGCGACGATCATGACCCGTGTTCCCGGCGTTGCCCCCGACGACATCGAGGGCATATCAAAGGCCGAGGCGGATGGCCGGACTCAGGCGCAGGAATATTTCCGCTTCCTCAAGGCGATGGTCCCCGGATACGAAGAGGCGGTGCTGATCGGGACTTCGCCCTGGATTGGCGTACGCGAGACCCGCCGTATCCTCGGCGACTATCAGCTGACCGGCGAGGACGTGCTGGCCGCGCGCCGTTTTGACGACGGCATCGCCCGCTGCGGCGCCCCGATCGAGGACCATCATGCCGGCCGCGACACGCGTTGGGCCTATATCCCGAATTCCGGCACCTACACCATTCCATTCCGCGCGCTGCTGCCGCGCAATCTGGACGGTATTGTCGTCGCCGGCCGGTGTCTGTCGTCGACCCACGATGCTCATGCCAGCGCTCGCTCGATCGGCACCTGCATGGCGATGGGCCAGGCTGCGGGCTCGGCCGCGGCCCTCGCGGCGGCCAAGCGCATCACGCCCCGGCATGTTCCAACCGCAGAGTTGCTTGACTTGCTCGACCGGCAAGGTGCTGATTTCGGGCAAGATAGATCCGCATCGTCAGCCGCATGAACGCAGCCGCAACGCAAATCGATCAGCCCCTGCTGCTCAAGGTCGAAGGCATCGCCAAGGCATTCGGCGAAACCCGCGCCCTGAAAGCCTGCAATCTGTCGATTCGGCCAGGCAGCATCCACGCGGTCATAGGCGAAAACGGCAGTGGCAAATCCACGCTGGTGAAGCTCTTGACCGGCGTGGTGCAGCCGGACGCCGGCACGATCCTGCTTTCCGGGCAAAGCAGCCTTCGCCTTTCGTCGCCGCGCGCCGCGCGTCAGGCGGGCATCGCCACAACCTTTCAGGAAATCCTCGTTCTTGAAGAACTGTCGCTGCTCGACAATCT
>NZ_RZQG01000920.1:0-2280 GCF_003998635.1 Mesorhizobium sp. M7D.F.Ca.US.004.03.1.1 | reverse complement strand
GGCGGGTGTCGTGTCGCGCCTGCGGGAGCTGGTGGCCGCGCATGGCGGCATGATGCTGAAGCTGTCGGTCATCGCCTGGACGGTGCTGATCCTGGGCGCCGTGTTTTTCATGATGCAGGGCTGACCGGCATGGCCAACCGCTACACGCTGCGCATGGAGCTCCCCCAGAGCTGGAGCATCATCGACGTCTTCACCGGCCAGCCTGCCGTGGTCCGGCAAAAGGTGATGGTCGGGATGGGTCCGCGTGAGGCCGAGGACATGGTCGTGCAGATGAATGTCCGCGACGTCAAACGCCGCGAGCGGGCCGAGCGCAAGGCCTGATCCGTACCGGCCGCCGGCAGAAGCCTGCCGCACCGCAAATCAAGGGATTCCCGTGAGAGCCAGCCTGAAGCAGAAGATACTGGAGGTCTGCGACCGCAAGATCTCCGAGAAGGGGGCCGGCGTCGGCGTGTCGTTCTACGCGTTTTTCGCCAACAGGAACGACGACCCCGAACTCCTGATGGAAGCCGCCGAATGGTGGATCAGAACGCACCGCCTCGACCATTTTGAAAAGGCTGCGAAGATACGCGCGATGGTCGAGGAGATGGATCTTTAATCTTTGTTTTGAGCGACATGCATTGGGCTGATCAGCCGAAATCGGCTGCCGTCAGCACATACATGCTCTTGTGGGTGCGGTCGTAGGCCTTTGCCGCCACTTCGCGGATGGCGCTGCTCTCGGTGTCGAATGTCTGGAGGTAGCCAGCCTCGTCGGCAGCAGTTCCCGGCCGCATCTTGGCCATGGCGTCGGCTGCGACGGAGAACGAGATCTGGAACATGCCGTCATGGCCGACGAAACGGATGCGCTTGCCGGCTTCGTCATAGCTGCGGCTGCGGTTGGGGAAGGTGAGGCTCATGTCTTGACCTCCGTGGCGGCGGCCTTCTTGGTCACCCGCTTCTTCTTCGGCGTCGGGTTCAGGGCTTCAGCGACGCGGTCGGCCTCTTCCTTGGCCAGCCGCAGCTCCCTCAGCCTTGCCGTCTTGATCTCCCGGGCCCTTGCCTCGGACATGTATTCGGCGGTTGCCTTGTTTTTCTCCGCTGTCTTTTTCTGCTTGTCGACAAAGCGGGCTTCAGCTTTTTCCATGATCGTCTGATTGCCTTCGGCCATCGAAGAAATCTCCCTTGTGCCTGAAATCGTGAAAGTGAACTTGTTCGATAAATAGGCACTCGATCGGCAAAATTCAATCTTTTGAATTATTTGACACTCTGCGGATAGCACGAAACGGCTGGCCGAAATAATACTTTTGAATATTTAATCTGGCCCGCGAATAATTTTTGGCACTCCTATCTATCGAGTGCCAACGCGTCTATAAAGGACGGGCGTGGCCGCCTGTGCCGGCCCCAGAAAGAAGTTCCCATGAAATTTCGGCCACTCCACGACCGCGTCGTCATTCGTCGCGCTGAAGGCGATATCAAATCCAAGGGCGGCATCATCATTCCCGACAATGCCAAGGAAAAGCCGCAGGAAGGCGAAGTCATCGCCGTCGGCCCGGGTGCACGCGACGAAAACGGCGCGCTGATTGCACTCGACGTCAAGGCCGGCGACTTCATCCTGTTCGGCAAATGGTCGGGCACCGAGGTCAAGATCGACGGCGAGGACCTTCTGATCATGAAGGAAGCCGACATCATGGGCGTTATCGACAAGAGCGCCGTCGACAAGACGGGCGTCGAGAAGACCGTGCCTGCCAAGAAGGCCGCCTGATTGGAGCGCTGCGTGTCCTTCGGGATGCGCAAGGGACACTCCGGGCTTTGATCATGGAGGGCAGGGCTCTGCCTTCCTCAAACCGAACTGGATAAAAAATCATGTCTGCCAAGGAAATCAAATTCTCCACTGATGCGCGCGACCGCATGCTGCGCGGCGTCGAGATCCTCACCAATGCGGTGAAGGTCACGCTCGGCCCCAAGGGCCGCAACGTCATCATCGACAAGGCCTATGGCGCGCCGCGCATCACCAAGGACGGCGTCACCGTCGCCAAGGAAATCGAGCTTGCCGACAAGTTCGAGAACATGGGCGCGCAGATGGTGCGCGAAGTCGCCTCGAAGACCAACGACCTCGCCGGTGACGGCACCACCACCGCAACCGTGCTGGCCGCTTCGATCCTGCGCGAAGGTGCCAAGCTGGTCGCCGCCGGCATGAACCCGATGGACCTCAAGCGCGGCATCGACCAGGCGGTTTCCGCCGTGGTCAAGGAAATCCAGGCGCGCGCCAAGAAGGTCAAGTCATCGGCCGAGATCGCACAGGTC
>NZ_RZQG01000091.1:0-11751 GCF_003998635.1 Mesorhizobium sp. M7D.F.Ca.US.004.03.1.1 | reverse complement strand
CCTTAGCCGGTCTTGCAGCGCCTGCCGATCGGCAACGAGGTTGTCGAGGGGCAGCGGCTCGTGGTCTGGCCGCTGCCCTTTCACCAATCGTTCAACCAGCGCCCACGTGCCCTCCAGGACAAATACGCCGCAATCATAATGGTTCGTCTGTCTGGCCATGGGGGCTGGCGCCAAGGTGGCATTCAGCAGTCCTGCGAGCTGTTTTGCAGGCACGTCGTTATATCCCTCTCGCTGGAGGGAGTCGTAGTGATAGGCGAACCGCCTTTCCGGGTCGCGGCGATCAACGAGCAGCAGCGACCAATGGGTGCCGGGGCTAGTAGCCGTGCCATTATTCACTGGCAAGAACAGGAAGTCGGCTGTGGCGTTGTTTTGATTATAGATGGACTGCAATATGCCTCGAGCGTCTTGCGGCGACGTGTGTCGCAGTAGATGGGATACGGAAGGATCCACCAGCCGAGTCCGGGCAGCGAGCGCCGGATTGATCCCCTGCAGTTGCCCCTCCAGCAAATTGTAATCTCTCTGGATATGGGCGTCGCTCAGCCATTCGGCGGCGCCGAGCACCCGCCCCGTTGCAACGTTGGACGGGGCTGTCGGATCGAGCGCCCCGATCTGAGCCCCAGAGGAACTGGTAGTCAGTGTGGTCACATCAACCAGTGGAAGGCCGCGGTAGGTGCCTGGCAGCCTAGCGGTTGCTGGCGAGGCGGGTTGGGGAGCTCTTGCCGGTGCCGCTGGCCCAGCTTCAGCAGCGGCCCCAACGCGCCTGGTGACTGCGTCTGCCGGATGAGCAGAAAGGACAGTTTCGCGCCCGAGCACAATGCGCGGCAGGATATCCCGGAGGTGAGCCAATGCAGAACTGATACTTAGCCTATTACCATAGGAGACAGCCTTGAAGCTCTCAACATCTTTATCCAGCGATTTGTCGTGAATCCGAGCCGCAATCCCAAGCTTGTTATTTTGACGCAGGTACTGACTAAAATGTCTAAGAAAATTTGTATAGCCGCCCACGGTATCTGGATTCCGTCCGGTCGCAGGCGCTGCCAGGTACTCCTTGGTCGAAGCGGCTCTGTAATTTCTAATGAGCTCGGCATCGTCAGGATAGGGGATCACGACAGGGCGAGCCATAATCGGGGCTCCGCCTGTCGACTTCTTGAGGTAACGCAGTGCGCCAGCCACGGTGGAGGAACCACCCGTACTCTCGTACTCCTTGAGATCCTGATCCAGCGACGAATGGTAAAGCCGAGCAGCAAACCCTGGCTTGTTGTTTTGAAGGAGCCACCGACTAAAGCCGAAAAGAGAATTTACATTGTAAGTGACCGTGTTCGCTTTGGCCTTACCCGCGTGGAATGCTGCCCTCAGCCCTTCGATAGCGGTCGCATCGTTGGAATAGACAGGACGCTTGTCGGCACCGTCGGGGACTACAATTGGACGATCCGGCTGCACTGTCGAGGGCATCGACCCACCACCTCCGGGATGCGGTGCTGGGGTGGATTCGTGCTCATCCCTCTGCCTGACGAGCTGCGCCTCACATTCCGGTGTAGCCACCTCATGAGGATCCTGCATCGGTTCGATCCCCTCCATCTCCTGCTGCAACCAAGCCAAAGCTTGGCGAGCGGCCTGCGCGGCTTCATCAACCGCGGAGGATGTCTCCACACCTCTGGCGGACGCCGGCAGAGCCTGCTCCGCCCGCCGTCGAAAGAGCTCTGGCGAGGCGGATTTCTCCGCCCACAATCTGGGCTGCGTAGCGAGTCCCCGTCCAGATTTATGTGGCACCGCCTCGCTTGGCAGCGGGCTGCTCCTGTCCCGTGCAGCTACCAGCTCCTCCGGGGCGCCCTGGTCGCCGTGGCGCCAGTTCAAGTGAGGGACGGCCTCTCCAAAGTCGGGCGCTTGGTGTTGGTGCGCGGTTGGGGCGAGAGACAATGGTAGATCGGTGCCCTCCTTATAACCTACCGGCAGGAGCTCCTCTGGCCAATCGAATCCCTGCTGTGGTGCGGTATGCTGAGCAGCGTCGCCACGGGGACGAGCCTCCATGCTGACCGCGTTTTCCAGATGATTCCCGAGTATAACGCGCGGCGGGTTCTTGCGGAGATAAACCAGCGCAGATTCGATCGGAGCTCCACCATTAGAGGAGGCGGCCTTGTAGCTCTCAACATCTTTATCCAGCGATTTATCGTAAATGCGACCCGCAATTCCGAGCTTGTCATTTTGACGTAGGTAATGACTGAAATGGTTAAGAGCAGTTGCGTAGCCGCTCGCGGATCTGAAATGTCTGGTGAGCGCGGCGTCGTCAGGATGGGGGTTCAGGACAGCGCGACCCACAATCGGGCCGGCTCCGCCCATCGACTTCATCAATTGACGCAGTGCGCCAGCCACGGTGGAGGAACCACCCCTACTCTCGTACTCCTCGAGATCCTGGCTCAGCGACGGATGGTAAAGCCGAGCAGCAAGCCCTGGCTTGTTGTTTTGAAAGAGCCAACGACTAAAGCCGAAAAGAGAATTTGTGCTGCGAGTGACCGTGTCCGGCCTGGCTTTACCCGCAAGGAGTGCTGACTTCAGCCCTTCGATGGCGGTGGCATCGTTGGAATAAACAGGACGCTTGTCGGCACCGTCGGGGACCACAATTGGACGATCCGGCTGCACTGTCGAGGGCATCGACCCGTCGAGATGCGGTGCTGGGGTGTATTCGTGCTCGTCCCCCTGCATCACAAGTTGCGCCTCCCGTTCCGATGTACCCACCTGATCGGTGGGGAGTTGCATCATCACGCGAGCGCCTGAGTTGCCAACCTCACCTGGTTGCCGCTCAGTGACAGCATGCTGCAGATTGCTTTGGATCCTCTGCCTCTTCGTTGGTCTCAACTCACCTTTACCATGCGAGCCATTGACGAGGACCTCCTCGCCTAGCGCACCCATCAACTCGTCCGCCGCCTGCAGTTCGCCCAAGTGCTGCTCAAAACCGGCTTGGCCGGCCTGTCCGCTTGCTCGTGCGGTACGGCGTGCTGCACCTGCAGCCAAGCTGCCACGATGAATGTCTAGTTTGTACGGGTGCACGCTATCCTCACTTCCACAGATCACATGAGCAACCTACTCAGGCAAGCTTTCGAGAGGCTGACGAGGTCCGCCGCCGCGGAAGGCGAAGGCTGGTTTTCTGCTCAGCGGTTGACGGCCTCGCGTGTTGCGGCCGCGCCGGGTATCACGCCAATCAATCTGAATAGTCGATGCGTCAAACGAACCAGGATGGGATTTTCGTAGCGGGGCTGCTCTACTCACTCTTGTCCTGAGGGCAGAATTCAACCATATCGCCGAGCAACTGGATGCCGATTGGATACCCGATCCGGAAAGCTTCAGCTCATATGTGACGCGAGGATGAGAATCGTGGCAGCTCCAGACCGACGGGCTGCCACCCACAGCGGCGATGACCGACGAGGGTCTTCTATTGCCAAGGCAATCGTCCGTTCGGGGACCTATGTGTTCCAATGCTCGTCGAGCGGATCGGTGGGCCGCACCGCCGTAGCGTTACGGCGAGCGGAAGCGGCGTTGGGTGCGGCTTTTCCCCTGAACGCTTCACACCAGGCTGATAGGGGATCTTGCAATCGCACACACGCGGTCTGCAGGCGTGCCTATCAAGCAGTTTGCTCAGACCAACGTCGCGGCGAGCCGATCCTCAATACGCAGCGCAAGTCCTAGACTCCACGATCGTCCTTCGGTGCAGATTTGCTCGCGCCTCGCCCTGATTACAGCTGATAAGGCGAGCTAACAATTGCAAGAGCCACAAGCTATTCCAGCTCGATCGGTTTGGTGTTCCAGTCGGGCGGGGTCTGACCGAGAATGTTGCGAACGAAGAAGTCTAGGAGTTTGCGCTCGGTGTAGGTGCCTAGAGTATGGTGATTGGCACCAGGAACGTAGACCATGTCAAAATCTTTTCCTGCCTTGATGAGTCGATCGGCAAGCTGGAACGAGCAAAACGGATCGACATTATCATCCATTTCGCCGACCGCGATCATCAGCTTGCCCTGCAGCCTGTGAGCATTGTCAACGGCGGAGGATTGCGAATATTCAATGCCGACCGGCCACCCCATCCAAAGTTCGTTCCACCAGGTCTTGTCTATCCTGTTGTCGAAGCAGCCGTTTTTGGCGACGGCGACCTTGTAGAAATCGGGGTGAAAGAGCAGCGCGCTGACTGCACTCTGGCCGCCGGCGGATGCGCCAAAAATGCCGACGTTGGATATGTCGTACCATGGATATTGCGCGGCCGCCGCCTTGTGCCACAGAATGCGATCGGGAAATCCTGCGTCCTTCAGATTCTTCCAAGCAACATCATGGAAGGCGCGGGAGCGGTTGTTGGTGCCCATGCCGTCGATCTGAGCAACGACGAAGCCCAGCTGCGTGAGCGGCTCTGTCCACCGCGAGAAGGATTTTGGGACGAAGGAGCCGTGGGGTCCAGCATAGATATTCTCCACAACCGGGTATTTCTTCGTCGGGTCGAAGTTGGCTGGCAGGTGGAGCACGCCCCAGATGTCAGTTTTGCCGTCGCGCCCCTTGGAATGGAAACTGAGCGGCGGCTGCCAGCCTGCGGCGACGAGCTCAGAAATGTCGGCCGTCTCGATCTGCTGGAGCTTGGCATTGTCGCTGGCGCGGTAGAGTGCCATGCGCGGGGGCAGATCGATGCGTGACCAGAGATCGACATAATAGCGCCTGTCAGGCGAGAACTCGATATGGTGGTTGGCCGGTTCGGGCGTCAGTGCAGTCAGTCCCTTGCCGTCAAAGCCGATGCGGTAAGCATGGACCCAATAGGGGTCCTCCTGCGAGTTCATCCCGCTCGCCTCGAACCAGATCTGACGCTTGACCGGATCGACATGGTTGACCCTCCGGACGACCCACTCACCTCGCGTGATCTGGTTTTCGAGCGCGCCTGTCCGGCCGTTGAAAAGATACAAATGCTCATACCCGTCGCGCTCTGATGCCCAGATGATCTCCTTCCCGTCATCGACATCGTAACGGAAGATTTTTCCGGCATCCTCCTGGCCATGCCCCAGCGGCAAATAATCAACGAATGTCTCGCTGGTCTCATCGATCAGGGAGCGCCCGCGGCCCGAGGCGGCGTCTACCTCGACCAGGCGATAAAGCTGATGCCCGCGCTGGTTATATTCGAAAGTGAAGCCGCGGCTGTCCGCCCACCACCGGAGAGGGGAAAGTTCGAAGACGTTCGAGAAGAGGGCACCGTCAATCACGATCTGGCGCCGGCCGGCAATGTCGAACAGGACTGGCTGGGGCAGCGGAAGGACATCGCCCGGCCTGGGATAGAATTTTGTTGAATATTCCCGCTCCAACTGGTCCGTCGAAGAATTGAGGTAGCGGACCTCTCGCCTATAGCCGGGGCGAACAAGGTAAGCGGCGAGGTGGCGCGAGTCCGGCGACCAGCTCAGCGTCGAAAAGACGTAGCAATTGCCTTCGGCTCCGTCCCGGCTCAGAGGAACATCCTGCAATCCGTCCTCGCTGCGCAGGAAAACGTTGCAGTTCTTGATATAGGCGATCCATTTGCCGTCGGGCGACGCGTTGCTCTTGTCGGGGTTGTTCTCCGCTGGCGGCGTGTAGCGGTGGCTGAGCTCCCTACGGTCCCCTTTCCTTGCATCGAATGTGGTGCTGGTACAGTCATAGCTTGCAAGGTCGCAGCTCCACCGGGTGTCTTCAATCTGGAAGTCGAGCCTGCGACCATCCTCACTCAGTTCGAAACGGTCGAACGGAAGATTGCCGGCTTGATAGCTCTCATGGCTCACCTTGTTTAGCGCTGCCGCCAGACGCGCCTGATCGAAAGCGGGCCGCTTGAAACCCGTGGCAGCATCGACCTGCATGAACTGCTGCTCGCCGTGGCTAGTCCGGCGGTAGACGAAGGCTTCACCCCCGGTCAGCCAGAAAGGCATTTTGGGGACATTGACAGTGAGCCCGCCATATCGATCGTTGATCGTAAGTGCGCGCTTGAAATCGGCCGGCGCTAGCGTCGGGTGTAAACTTTTCGAACCCTTGGCCAGCGTCTGAGTTGCCGATCGCCATGCGGCGCGCGTCAAAGCGCCGATCCTGGACATACCTGTTCACTTCTTTCGGTTTTCGGAATGCTAATTTTGAAGTTGGGTTCTCGTCGCCGGTCTGCAGCAGCGCCGAAGCGTCGCCTTGGAGGAGAGCCAGCACGCGGGTGCAGCCAGGCACGCGCAACAGGGGCGCTCCTTGGACATCCAGGCACTGGTTCGGGTGCCGATTGAAGAGTTGGCGTCCGCCGCCGAAACAACCAGGAAAGAGCGTCCATGCAGCCCTGACGCGACTATTTCCCCGCGAGTATGGCCGCTTGCTTTTCTGCATCATCTGAAAGGTCCTGCTCTAGTCGGGCCGGATGTCACCCCGGCAGAAATCATTGTGCTATTTCGACAATCTCCGAGCGATTGCCGCCGGCCCATGACGAGGTTTACCGATAGGGCGCAATATGCGTGCCAAAGGAAAAGCGGTTTAAATACACGGCAATCCGCCTATGTCGCATCCCCAACATCGTCGCACACCGGACAATGCCGGACGAAATTGTCCCGGGGCGTCAAATTGGTTTGATGGTGACCCAAGGAGTTCTGGCTTTATCTGAGGCGTTCGGCCTTTTTCGAAAGCCGGACTCTTCGCGCGTTTCCGACGGCCCGAAGCGCCTGATCAAAGCTGACGGCATTCCCGGGTCTTGGCCTTGCCACAGCAGCACCTGCTGCATCAATTCCGACGGACGCTGTAGAACACCTGCAACACACGGCCCGCAGCAATTTCTCCGGCGCAACGCTGGGGCGCCCGCCTTTGGCACTGCAGGCGTACATGCCGGAAAGGATGCCGTCTAGCCGCACCAGCGCTCCATTGATCATCAGCCGGTGCGGGCACCAGGATGACCGGCTGGAACGAAATCTTCCAACCGCTTCATCGTGAACAGCTGCTCCATGAACACATCGCTCCCGTCAATCGAGCCGTCTCGCCAGGGGGATCAATAGTCTGTCTTTGGCGTAGGTATTTCAGCAGCCTGCTGTTAGCGTGCGGACGACGCCGACATCAACCGGCGGACAAATGCGACGAGGGCAACAAGCGCGCCTGACGCAACGCCGCCAGATCAGCCGAGCCCGTGCAGAAGCAGGCGACGGCCAACTGGCGGATGACGATCTCGAAATGCGCGACAACGGCCCCGGTGGACACTGTCGCCGCGCCCAGCACGCTGGCCGCCTGCCCGGCGATGCCCGCGCCCAGGCGGATGGCCTTGGCCACGTCGACGCCATCGCGGATCCCGCCCGACGCGATCAGCTTCACCGTTGGCAGCGCCCGACGCACCGCCTGCACGCTGGTCAGGGTGGAATCCCCCAATCGGCGAATGACATCGCCACTGCACGGTCGGCGGCATTGCGGGCGCGCTCGCCCTCCACTGCGGCCCAACTGGTGCCGCCGGCGCCGGCGACATCGATTACCGCCACGCCCGCCTCGACGAGCGCACAGGCACCGAGGCGGACAGGCCCGCCCCCACTTCCTTGGCCACCATCGGCACGCCCACGATGCGCGCGGCGCCAGCGATCAGCGCCAGGACGCCGCGCCAGTTCGCGGTCGCCCTCCGGCTGTACCGCTTCCTGCAGCGGATTGAGATGGACGATGAGCCCATCGGCCTCCAGCGCGTCCACCGCGCGACGCGCCAGGTCCAGGCCGTCGGCCTCCCGCAGTTGCGCGGCGCCGATATTGGCCAGCAAGGGAATGTCTGGCGCCAGGCGGCGCAGCGCGCGCGTTAGCCCCTGGGAGTTGCGGGATTGCAGGCTCACACGCTGCGAACCGCACATGGCGATCCCCAAGGCTTGCGCTGCCTCGCTCAAATGCCGGTTGATGGCCTCGGCCCGTGGCATGCCGCCGGCCATAGAGCTGATCAGCAGCGGCGCGCGCATAGCCTTGCCCAGCAGCGAGGCGCGCAGGTCGATCTGCGTCAGGTCCAACTCGGGCAGTGCGCAGTGTTCGAGATGGATGTACTCCCAGCCAGCGGCCACCGTGGCCGGCGCCGTTCGCCGATCCAGCACGATGTCCAGATGTTCGTCCTTCCCCGGCTCAGGGCGGTGTCGCTCATGCTCGCTCCATCCGTAGCAGCGGGCGACGGCGTTGCGTCGGATCGAACCGACGGCAGCGCGCCCAAGCCGCCGCCTCCGGCGCGTCCAGGCCGACGCACGCTGGCCTCCCCCTGCAGCGTCGCTGCGATAGCGGCTGGTCGAAGTCTGGTAGTACTGCGCGCGGATCGCCGCCATCGCCTCGATCAACGGTCCCCACGGCGCGGGAAAGCATTCTTCCGCCATCACCCGGTGCAGCATGCGCGTATGGCCGGCCAACTCGTCGTTGAGGAACTCAACCACAGGCATAGCCGGATAGCGCTGCAGAAGCAGGATCGCCGCGTTATCGCCGGCCGACCTGTCCTTGTCGCGTCCATGCAGATCGTTCTGCAGGCGCCCTATCACTGAGATGAGCCGCAGGACCTGGCGAAACGCTGGACGCGCGCGCAAGGTCGCCATGTCCAGCCCCCACAGCAGCGACAGGCAACAGAACACGGTCCCGTAAGCGATCGAATCGATGCCGTTGTGCAGGTACTCGGCGTAAGACCAGCGTCGCGCCCCTGCCGCCTGCGCGTGTCCGGCGCGCAGCGCCGCGCAGTAGCACCGGGTATAGTCGAGAAGCCGAGCATAGTCGTGACGATCGTAAGCGAGCGCAGCCAGCGAAGCGCGCAGCTGAGCGCAGCCCTCGAATCCGGAGAGCACGCACGGTACGCCGTGCCCCAGCGCCTGCTCCAGGGCGGCGAGCTGCTCCGGCGCGATCAGGCCAACGTCGTTGCAATCGTCTAGCCAGAACAGCAGCGCCAGTTCGCGATAGAACGCCACGATCAGCGTTTCGTCCTGCGGATCGCGGCCGGTGCGGGCGCTGGTGTCGCGCAGGCTCGGGTGAATGCGTTGCAGGATATACTGGCCGCCCCTTACCGCTTCCTCAGCATGCTCATCCGCGAAACCGGTCAGGGCACGCCCCCACTCAAGCACCTGCTGCAGCGCGCGTTCGGTCTGGATCATGGCGCCGCCCCTGCTCCCTCGGCTACGACGCGCCGCCCACAACGAAGCGCCAGCCACAACCCGGCGAGACCGCATCTCCGCGCCATAACGGCGATCGCGAAGTTATCGATCCGATTGCCAGTTGCTGATGCAAGCTCTTGTGAACGGCCGTTAGGACCGGCCCGCAGCCTCGCCGGCAGTATCGAGCAATCCGCTTGCGCCGGCTCGCCATAGCAGGCGAGGACGGCAAGGTCGCCGGCGGCAAACGCACGCGAGCACATTGCAAGCGACATCCGCGAACGCGGCGCCGACTGGTCAGCCTCCGCCTCGGTGCCCGCATATGTCCGCGAGTCGAGCAGCGCCTTCGCCACGAAATGAGCAGAACGCCTTACGAGCATCGACCGCCGGCTGCTGCGCATGCGCGATGATGAGGCATGGTCTCGCAGCGGACCCGTTCCGACAGATGCTGCACCAGGGACGAGGCGACCTTATCCAACAAGGCACCACTTGCGCTGTTTGTGGAGACGAGCGTCGGCTGCATCCATGCGGCTGCTTGAGTGGTGAAGACTCTGAACGACGGTTCCTACGGCGCTGCCGGCGCAATCGGCTGCTTGGGGGACGCGTGACGCAGTCAAAGCTCCCCTTGCCAAGCACGGAGCAGGCGAGTGAGAGAGCAGATGAATAGGCGTGTCGCCAATATTTTTGCATTGCTCTAATCGATTATAGTTGTGAGGAGCAATTTGAGACCATTTACTTGCGGCTCAAGTCACCCATAAAAGAAGGCAAGCACCGATTCGGTAGCTTATCCCCTGTCTTTCGCGTACTCGCGGCCGTGGCGCCGGGTGAACGATTGAAGACCGCCGGTCTCACTCGCAGGTGGGCGCCAGGGCGTGGGGCGGTTGGCAAGCCACAGGAGTAGGACAATGTCGAAGGATTCGGGTAAGGGCGATAATCACGGCGGCGGACCGGGCAAGATCGAGATCACGGTGGTGGTGAACGGCCAGCCCACGCAGGTCGAAGCCAATCCCAACCAGCCGCTTCACGTCATTCGTACCAAAGCCCTTGAGAACACGCAGAATGTCGCCCAACCAGCCGAGAATTGGGAATTCAAGGATGAGGCCGGCAACTTGCTCGATGTCGACAAGAAGCTTGGCGACTTCGGTTTCCCGAATACTGTGACCCTGTTCCTCAGCCTGAAGGCGGGCGTCGCAGGTGCCTAAACACCAAAGTGTGGATCCGGAGGTCTCCCGAGCGAAGTTTGATCGGGAGATCGGCCGGTTCCGGCCATATGCTGATGTCTATCGGGCTCAGGGCTGCTTCTTGATCGAGGCGACCTTTCCGCGCGCTTTCTTCATTTTCGCCAGCCCCAAGTTAAAGCCACGGGTGGTCAGCGCAGCGAGCGAGGTCGACTTCACCGACTACGACTTAAGACCACCGTCCGTGGTCTTCGTCGATCCGTTTACGCGTCATCCGATTGCCCGGAAAGATCTATACCTGAAAATGCTTAGACGTCCGCCGCTGCCCGGAACGCCGCCGGAGATGATAGGAGCTCTCATCCAGCAGAACGCCGTGCCGCTGACGGACTTCATCCAGGCCAACAGTCCCGAGGACGAACCATTCCTGTGCATGGCGGGCGTCCGGGAATACCACGACAATCCAGCCCATTCAGGTGATCCATGGCTGCTTCATCGGGGTTCTGGCGAAGGCTGTTTGGCCTTCATCCTGGACAAGATCATCAAGTACGGAATCGTTCCTATAGAGCAGTTGCAGATTCAACTCCAACCGACAATCGTAGGAATGGTGGTATCCCCTCAGGCGATACAAGAATGACTGGTTTGAGAGATGTAACGATCGTGACTCTCCCGCGCGGCTGCATCTCGACCACGCATGGGCATCTGCGCTCAGTTGGTCGCGAGGGCAATGAGGGGATGGCGCTCTGGGTCGGCGTTCAGCAAGAGCGGCACTTTGCCGTAACAGAGACGGTTATCCCGGCGCAGCGTCACATTCGGACAAACGATGGCGTTTGCGTGATCGTTGCGGCCGAAGAACTGCACCGGCTCAATGTCTGGCTCTACAAAAGCGGCCTGAAACTCTTGGCCCAGATTCACAGCCATCCGGGCCGCGCCTACCATTCGACGACGGACGACGCTTATGCGGTTGCTACCACGGTTGGGTGTCTGTCGCTGGTAGTGCCGAATTTCGCCCGCGAGCCTTTCGATTTTGCTCGGGTCGCCGCCTATCGGCTTGACGAAAAGGCCAAATGGAATGCGCTCCCTCCCGCGGCACTGTCGCGAATGATCATGATATCGAGTTGAACAATGGCATTCGCTAACTTCATCGATCGCGCCGCCACGGCGGCATCTCAGGTCCTGGCCGATTTTCATCTGGGAGACTTCAAAGCAGCTCTTGAAAAGCAGGTCGTGGCAGTCGCCTTCGACCATCAGGCCGCTTCCTGCGCCGAAGGCCAGGCGACACTAGATCTTGCGGTGAGATTGCTCGCTAGGCTCTACCCGGTTCTGGCGATACTCCCGCTGGACAGCGCGGCGAGCTCTCAAGCCCAAGCGCTGGAGCGCTTGGCAAAGTCGATCAATCCAAAAGTCGGCATCCGGCGTTCCGGCAAGTCTGCCACCGTCTGCGTCGTTGCAGGGGTAACGCGCCCATCACTCCGGTGCCCGATCTTTTT